>JBIPNU010000503.1:0-2772 GCA_044370615.1 Burkholderiales bacterium | reverse complement strand
CGGATGAAGTCGGTCTGGCGACAGAGAAAGGCCGGCGTCTGGAGCACGTCGACCACGGCGGCGACCTCGGCCACCTCGCCGGTCTCGTGCACGTCGGTCAGCACCGGCACGCCGAAGCGGCTGCGCACGCCGGCCAGGATCTCGAGGCCCTTGTCCATGCCCAGCCCGCGGAACGAGCCCCCGGAGCTGCGATTGGCCTTGTCGTAGGACGCCTTGAACACGAACGGGACGCCGAGCGCGCCGGTGATCTCGACCAGGCGCCCCGCGACCTCCTCGACCAGGTCGCGCGACTCGACGACGCAGGGTCCGGCGATCAGGAACAGCGGCCGATCGCCCCCGACTTCATGACCGCAGAGATTCATCGTCCGCCCCGGGCGGCGCGGCGGGCGCGCGCGGACATCAGGCCGCCACCGCGCGGCGCGCGCCCGCGTGCGCGAAGGCCGCCCGCACGAAGGCGGAGAACAGCGGGTGACCGGTGCGAGGCGTGGAGGTGAACTCGGGGTGGAACTGCACGCCGACGAAGAAGGGGTGTCCGGGCAGTTCCATCATTTCGGGCAGCGATTCGGTCGGGGTACGGGCCGATACCCGGTAGCCGGCCGCCTCCAGCCGCGGCACGTAGGCCGGGTTGACCTCGTAGCGGTGCCGGTGGCGCTCGTTGACTTCGCCGCCGTAGATCCCCGCGGCCAGCGTGCCCGGGGTGACCGGGCAGCGCTGCGCGCCCAGGCGCATCGTGCCCCCGAGGTCGGACTGGTCGCTGCGCCGCTCGACGCTGCCGCTGCGGTCGGTCCACTCGGTGATCAGGGCCACGACCGGATACGGCGTATCCCGGTCGAACTCGGTGGAATTGGCACCCGCGAGACCACAGACGTCGCGGGCGAACTCGATCGTCGCGAGCTGCATGCCCAGGCAGATGCCGAGATAGGGCACGCGATGCTCGCGGGCATGTCGAATCGCCCGCATCTTGCCCTCGGTGCCCCGCTTGCCGAAGCCGCCCGGCACGAGGATGGCGTCCACGGACTCGAGCGCCGCGATCGCCTCGCCGCGCTCGATCGCCTCGGAATCGATGTAGTCGATGATCACCCGCGTGCGGGTGTGGATGCCGGCGTGGATCAGCGCCTCGTTGAGCGACTTGTACGAATCGGACAGGTCGACGTACTTGCCCACCATGCCGATGCGCACCGTGCCCTGCGGGTGCTCCAGCGCCTCGACGATGGCATCCCATGCAGTGAGGTCGGCGGGCGGCGCGCTCACACCCAGTACGTCACACACGATCTGGTCGAGCCCCTGGCGGTGCAGCATCGACGGAATCTTGTAGATGGAGTCGGCATCCCAGACCGAAATGACCGAGTCTAGCGGCACGTTCGAGAACAACGAGATCTTGCCGCGCTCGTCGTCGGGGATCGGCCGGTCGGCGCGACAGAGCAGCACGTCGGGCGAAATGCCGATCTCGCGCAGTTTCTGGACGCTGTGCTGGGTGGGCTTGGTCTTGAGTTCGCCGGCCGAAGGGATGAACGGCACGAGCGTGAGGTGGACGAAACAGCACGAGCCGCGACCCAGGCGCAGGCTCATCTGCCGCGCCGCCTCGACGAAGGGCAGCGATTCGATGTCCCCGACCGTGCCGCCGATCTCGACGATCGCCACGTCGGCCTGGCCGCCCCAGGCGGCGCGCGCGCCCCGTTCGACGAAATCCTGGATCTCGTTGGTGATGTGCGGGATCACCTGGACCGTCTTGCCGAGGTACTCGCCGCGCCGCTCCTTCTTGATCACCGACTCGTAGATCTGGCCGGTGGTGAAGTTGTTCACCCGGTGCATGCGGGTGGACACGAAGCGCTCGTAGTGCCCGAGATCGAGGTCGGTCTCGGCGCCATCTTCGGTGACGAACACCTCGCCGTGCTGGAACGGGCTCATCGTGCCCGGATCGACGTTGATGTACGGGTCGAGCTTGAGCAGGGCGACCTTGAGGCCACGCGACTCCAGGATGGCTCCCAGCGACGCGGCAGCGATGCCCTTGCCGAGCGAGGAGACGACACCACCAGTGACGAAGATGTACTTGGGCATTCCCGGATCAGGCGCTGGTTTTCCGGATTCTAGCGCAATCCGCCGCAGCCGCGAACCGCCGCGCTTGCGCAGCATCGGCTTCCCGCGCGACGCCCGCCGGGTTGTGTCAGAATCCCGCGCTTTGCGGCAGGCGGCCTGGCTGCGGATGCAGTACACGCTCCCCGTCGGGCCGAGGCGGCCGCGCACCGGGGCGGGCAACCAGCCCGCTCGCGCGGGTCGACCTGCAGCCCCGCCGCCGGCCAGACCCCGCCAGAGGATCCGAGGAGACTAGAGATGGGCCAGTCCACGCAAGCTGCCGAACTGATTGCACGCTCGGGCGTGCCGACCTACGTGCGGCACCGTCGTCTGATCGCCTGGGTGGAGGAGATGGCGGCGCTGTGCGAACCGGAGCGCATCGTCTGGTGCGATGGCTCCCAGGCGGAGTACGACCGGCTGTGCGAGGAGATGATTGCCGCCGGGTCGATGATCCGGTTGAATCCGGCCAAGCGTCCCAACAGCTTCCTCGTGCGCTCCGACCCGGCGGACGTGGCGCGCATGGAGGATCGCACCTTCGTGTGCACGACCGACCCGGAGGACGCCGGCCCCAACAACAACTGGGTCGCCCCGGCAGAGATGAAGGCGACGCTGGGCGGCCTGTTCAAGGGCTGCATGCGCGGGCGGCCGATGTACGTGATCCCCTACAGCATGGGGCCGCTCGGATCGCACATCGCGCAC
>JBIPNU010000502.1:0-2776 GCA_044370615.1 Burkholderiales bacterium | reverse complement strand
CCCTCGCCAGACCGCAAACGCCCCGCCGATGACCCCGCCCCGCCTCCTCCGCTCGCCCCTGTGGCGCAGCCTGCGCGCGTGGATCGCGGCGCTCGTCGCAGCGGCCATCGTGGGCTGCGCGCAGGTGCGCCCGCCTCCGAGGGCCCCGACGCCGGTTCCCCCCGAGTGGCAGGCGCTGCTGGTCGAACTGCGCGCCTTCACCCAGGGCCTGGGCTTCAAGCCGACGCCGAACTTCGAAGCGGTCGCGCATGATCTCGACGCCTATCCGTTCTGCGGGCACGCGCCCCGCTTCAAGCTGCCGTGGTCGTACGAGGATCCGCTGATCACGTGGCATGAATCGAAGACGGCCGAGGAGTGTCGTCGCGCCCCCGCGGACATCGACGTCTACTACGGCGCCACCGAGGCGCTGGGCGAGATCGCCACCCCGGTCACCGCCTCGATGATCGCCGCAGGACTCGACCGTTTCATCTACCTCGTGGTGCACGAAGACTGCCACGACCAGTTCGCCTTTCCGCAGGGCATCGAGGAGCCGTTGTGCGAACTGATCGCCTACCGCGTGATGGCTGCCTTCGCAGCCTCGCGATTCCGCTGGTACGAGCGCGAACGACGCGTGATCCTCGACTACGCCACGACGCAGGCGCGACTCGCGCACGCAACCATCCGCTACTACGACGCGATCGCGAGGGTCTACGACGCACGCCGTCCCGGGCGCGAGGGCGACGCCCAGGCGCTCGCTGCGCGCGCCCCGGTCTTCGCGCAGGCCGAACAGACCCTCGGCCTCGCCGCGGGCGCGATGAACAACGTGCTGCTCGCCAACTACATGACCTACAGCCGGCACTTCCCGATGCTCGAACGCATCTATGACGCGCTGGGCAGCGACATCCGGCGCATGATCGCCTTCTTCCGAGAGGTCGACGAGGCGCAGCCCGACCCGGAGGTGCTGTTCGCACGCCTGCGCCTCGAACCGAGCGACCGTGTGGGACAGTTGCGCGCGCAGGAAGAGGCCATCCTCGAGGTCGCGATCGCGCGCCTCGGGCGTCCGCTGCCGCCGGTCCGCGTCGACCGCTCGCCCAAGCCGCGGCCACGATCCTGAGCCCACGGCCGGAACACTGACGCGCTGGCGCGCCACCGTCGTTCACCTGCCCCGAGGCACGAGTATTCGGCAGCAGGGTCGCGACGCACGACTGCACCGACCGCACGCAACCCTGACCGGAATGCGACGCCAGGCTGCCGACTCGCGCCTGCACCAGGACCGCGCAGGTGGCGTCCTTCGACCAGCCGGCGCGCCCGACACGACGGGGCTACGATGGCCACGCGAGTACGCGCCTTGCGCGAGCCGCGACCTTCGGGCGGCCGGCCTGCCTCCAACGGCTGGGCTGCGACGACCGCGCCTCGCGACGAGCCCGCCTCGCGCCGGCCCCGGGGGGCCCGTGCCACTCGATCCCCGGGGCGCAGCCGGCCTTCGGAGGTCGTCGTAACGAAGGGGCCAAACGCCTCGCCGCGCGTTACTCCGCCTTGATCCCCGCGCTCTTCACCACCTTCGTCCAGCGCGCGAAATCCTCGCGGATGAACGCCGCGAACGCATCGGGCGTGCTGCCCACCGCCTCCACGCCCATCTGGGCGAAGCGCTCCCTCACCACCGGCGTGGCCAGCGCGCGCAGCGCGGCCGCGTGCACCCGCTCCACGATGGGTGCCGGCAAGCCCGCCGGGCCGAGCAGGCCGGTGCCGTTGGCGATCTCCATGTCCTTGACCCCCGCCTCGGCGAAGGTAGGCACGTCGGGCAGCGCGCCCATGCGCGCGCGCGCCGAGACCGCCAGCCCGCGCACCTTGCCGCTGCGCACCGTGCCGCTGGCGGTGGAGCCCTGGTCGAACAGCAGGTCGATCTGGTTGCCGATCACGTCGGTGGTGGCGAGCGCCGCGCCCTTGTACGGCACGTGCAGCAGCTTCGCGCCGGTGAGCAGCGAGAAGAGTTCGCCCACCAGGTGGTTCGACGAGCCGGTGCCGCCCGAACCCATCGTGAGCGCGCCCGGCTTCTCGCGCGCGAGGCGGACGAGGTCGGCCACGTTCTGCACCGGCAGGCCGGTGCGCACGTAGAGCACGAACGGCGTGACCTGCAGGTTCACGATCGGCGTGAAGTCCCGCACCGGGTTGTACGGCGCGTTCGGGTACAGCGCGGGGGCCACGCTGAAGGTGCTGTTCGATCCGGTGAGCAGCGTGTAGCCATCGGGCGCGGCCTTCGCGACCACCTCGGCGCCGATCATGCCGCCCGCGCCGGTACGGTTCTCCACCACCACCGGCTGGCCCAACGTCTCCTGCATGGGCGCCGCCACCAGCCGCGCGGTGAGGTCCACGTTGCCCCCCGGCGCGAAGGGAACGATCAACCGGATCGGCTTCGCCGGCCACGCCGGCTGCGCCTGCGCGAGACCGGGCACGACCGTCGCGCCCGCGCCCAGCGCGAGCGCGACCGCGGCCGAAAGGCCTGCCTGCGGACGGTGGATGAGGGACGGGCAACGGGTCATGGCCATGGCGGTTCCTCCTGGGAGTCGGACGGGCGCACGACATCGCGCGCCGCGGGCGCAAGAACGGGCCGGGCGCGAGCCGCCCACCTCGCGCCGCCACCGCCGACCGCGGTGGGGTCAGCCACCCTCGCCGGCGTCGACGATCGCGGCGGCACTGCCCGCCGGGTTCGAGTATCGCGGAAAACCGGTGCGGGGCGCGCGGGCCGCTTGGCGCGGCACCTGCCCCCGGCCCTCCGCCCCAGGCCCCCGGCCCTCCG
>JBIPNU010000501.1:0-2789 GCA_044370615.1 Burkholderiales bacterium | reverse complement strand
CAACCAGACCCAGAACGAAGGCTTCCCGGGCTACGTCGGTGGCTTCAACCGCTTCAGGCACTACGCGCGCTCGGCAACCCCGGCGGACAAGGACATCGTCACTCCGAACAACGACACGCCCTACTCCTGGGCCTGGCTTGACCTGCGAGCCGAGCCCATGGTGCTCACGCTGCCGGCGGTGCCGGCCCCTCGGTACTACGTGAACCAGTGGTTCGACCTCTACACCCACAACTTCGCCTACACCGGCGTGCGGGCCACCGGTCGTGATGCAGGCACGTATCTGTTCGTCGGTCCGCGCTGGAAGGGGCCCATCCCGAAGGGCATGACGAAGGTGTTCCGGACCGAGACCGAGTTCGTGGGAACGCTGACGCGCACGCAACTCACCGGCGCGGACGACGTCCCTGCGCTGCAGGCCCTCCAGGCGCAATACAAGCTCACCCCGCTATCGCAGTACCTCGGAAAGCCGGCACCGAAGGCTGCCGCGCGCGTGGACTGGCCCGCATGGGATGCGGCGCGAGCCGAAGGCATCGACTTCATCGGCTACCTCAACAAGCTGCTGCCTTTCATGCCGACGGTACCCTCCGAAAAAGCTGCGTTTGCCCGCTTCGCGAAGATCGGCATTGGTCCGGGCAGGCCATTCGATGCGGGCAGGCTGGACCCGCAGACACGGGCCGCCATCGAACAGGGCATCGCCGATGCGTCCCGTGAGCTGAAAGCAACAGCGCTCAAGCAGACGAGTTCGAAAGGCTTCTTCGGCACCCGGGAAGAACTGGGCAAGGACTACGTGGTCTATCGCTCGATGGGCGCCATGCTGGGCATCTACGGCAACAGCACGGAAGAGGCGGTCTACGCGAGCCAGCAGACGGGACCGGACGGCAAGGTACTCGACGGCAGCAGGAACTGGGTGCTGCGCTTCGAGCCGGGTCAGCTTCCGCCCGTCAACGAGTTCTGGTCGATCACGATGTACAACCTGCCCGAGCGACTGCTGGTCGAGAACCCGATCAACCGCTACTCGGTCGGCGACCGCACCCCGGGGCTCAAGCGAGGCCCCGACGGTTCACTCGAGATCTACATCCAGAGCGCCAGTCCGGGCTCGGAACGGGAGTCCAACTGGTTGCCAGCCCCGAAGGGCCCCTTCTTCTTCGTGGCCCGCTTTTATGGCCCGCAGCAGCCGGCGATGGACGGCACGTGGACGCTGCCGCCACTGGTCGAGCGCCCATGAGCGATTGGCTTGCGTCTCGGGCCAGCCCCGAGAGCCACCGCCGTTCACACCCCTTCCCGAAGGACCTTACGATGACCCGCTATCGCCCTCGATTTGCCCTCGCCGTGGCTGCGGCGCTCGCCAGCCTGCTTGCAGCTGCAGCCGCCACCGCGCAGCCGATCGACACGCGCATGGGCAGGTTGCAGCTGGAGAATGGTTTTCCCTCCCGCGCCGCGCTCTCGACCCTCTATGACGAGATGGACTTCCAGCGGGCGACACAGGCGTACCTGTGGGGGCTGCCTGCGGTCGGCTTTCGCGCCCTGCACCTGGCGCATCTGAATGTGTTCGGCGCCCGGGACGGCGAGGTCGTGCTCTATCAGACGCTCAAGGACAAGGCCGGCATGCTCACGCCCAACCTGACCACGCTCTATGCGATGAGCTTCTGGAACATGGCCGAGAAAGGCCCGCTGGTGGTCGAAGTACCTGCAGGCGCCACTGCAGGTGGCGTTCTCGATGTCTGGCAGCGGCCGGTCACCGACATGGGCCAGACGGGTCCCGACAAGGGCAAGGGCGGCAGATACCTGATCCTGCCCCCCGGCAGCAAGCCTGTTCACGCCCCCGGGTACATCGTCATGCGCTCGCCGACCCACCAGGTGTGGTTCGCGACGCGCGGCCTGGCGGCAGACCGTGCGGAAGCCGAAGCCACGGTGCGCAAGCACAGGCTGTACGCCTGGGCCGATCGCGCCCGGCCGGGCGTTACCCGATACATCCCGGTGGACGGCAGGGACTGGGCATCCCAGCAACCGAATGACTTCACCTATTGGCAGCAGCTCAAGGCCGTACTGGAGCCGGAGCCTGCAGAGACGCGCGATGGCTACTTCCTGGCCATGCTCCGGTCGCTGGGCATCGAGAAAGGAAAGCCGTTCAGCCCGGACGACCGGGCCCGGAGGATATTGACCGACGCGGCCGTGGCGGGCGACCTGATGGCTCGCGCGATCGCCTACGACAAGCGCTTTCCCGACACCCGGGTGTGGCAGAACACGCACTGGGAGTATTCGAACATGGTGACGCTCAACCAGCAGGCCAGCACTTTCTCCCAGCTGGACGAGCGCGTGTCCTGGTTCTACGAGGCCATCGGCAACTCGGTCGGCATGCAGGGCAAGACGCTCGGCTTCGGCCAGGTCTACCTCGAGGCAGCCAAGGATCAGTCGGGCGCGTGGCTCGACGGCGGCAAGAGCTATCGGCTCCGGGTCCCACCCAACGCGCCGGTCAAGCAATTCTGGTCGTTCACGCTCTACGACAACCTGACGCGAGGGCCGCTGCTCTCCCCGCAGGGCGCAGCCGACATTTCTTCTCGCAAGGAAGGTCTCGAGAGGAACGGCGATGGTTCGGTGGACCTCTACTTCGGGCCAACCCGGCCTGCGGGAGCCAACTCGAACTTCGTGCAGACGGTGCCTGGCAAGGGCTGGTTCACGTACTTCCGGTTGTATGGCCCGACCGAGGCGTACTTCAACAAGCAGTGGGCGCTGCCGGATATCGTCGAGATCCGCTGACAGGCCAGCGCCGATCCCGGCTCGCGCCCGGCCCG
>JBIPNU010000500.1:0-2791 GCA_044370615.1 Burkholderiales bacterium | reverse complement strand
CGCGGCGGCACGCCCTTCGGCCCTGCGGCGCCGAAGGCCTTGCGGTTCTCCGCGTCGTAGTTCCACTGCCCGCCGGCGGGCGCATCGCCATCCATCAGCACGCGATGCCGCTCGCGCATCTCGCGGTAGAAGAACTCCATCCGCAGCTGCCGTCGTCCCTTCGCATGCGCGGCGAAGTCTTCGTGGCTGCACAGGAAATGGCGATCGGGCAGCAACTGCGGCGCAGCCGGGTGGCGCGCGAAGGCCTCGCGCAGCCGCCACTCGCCCGGCTCCACCATCACGCATTCGGCCGGGGCGAGGGCTGCGACCGCCGACTGCAGGGCGTCGGCGAGCGTGCCGGCGGCGCCGGGGTCGTCCAGCCGCTGGTAGTGCACCCGCCAGCCACGCGCGGCGAGGGTCTGCGCGAAGTGGCGCATCGCAGAGAGGAACAGCGTCGAGCGCGCGCGCGAGCCGGGCACGTGGCGCGACTCCTCGATCGCCTCGGCCATGAACACCGCGTCGCGCGCGGGATCGAAGTCGTCGAAGGCGGCGCTATCCGCGTCGAGCTGGTCGCCCAGCACCATGACCAGGCGGCGCGTCGGTGTCGTGGGGCGGCGCGGGGGCAGCCCGGGGACCGCGAAGAGGCCGCCATCGGCGCTGGTGGCCGCTCGGCGCGCACCGGCGTCAACCGGCGATCCGGACGAGGCTGCCGCGGATGGAACCGGGTTCGGGCGCGTGCGGGCCGGCCCCGGGGACGCTGTGCCCGGCGAGGTCGCCGATGTCACGCCGGTGCCCGGGCACGCGGGCAGGCCAGGTGCGCCGGCCGACGCAGGCCGGGCAGGGACCCGGGCCGTCGTGGACGCGGCAGTTCCGCGCGAAGGCGGGTTGGGCGCGGGCGAGGACGCACACGACGGGGGTACGCGACGCGCGGGCGCAGGCAGCTCCGCCGGAATGGACGCGGGCGGCGCAGGGGCACGCGCGATCGCGACCGTTGAGCGAGGGCGCGTCGCTCGCTCGCGCCGGGACGCCATCGGCGCGCTCACCGGACCTCCGCGTGATCGGGCTCGGTGGCCACAGGCTCGTCCCACAGCCCGCGCTGCGCGAGCGCGGCGGCCTGCTCGCGGCTGCCGCGGCTGCCGCGGCGCCGCGCCGGCATCTGCGCAAGCCCGCTGCGCCGGCTGCCGTGGCGCGCCTGCACCCGGTCGGCCTCGGCGCGCGCCTCCGGGCGGCGACGGACCGCCGCCATCTGCTCGCGCGCGCTGCGCCACGCCTCGGCGTGGTCGACCAGCGGCGCGGGATAGTCGCGACCGATCACGCAGCCGACCTCGCGCTGCAGCGACTCGGGCATGCGGTGCGGCTCGGCGAGGAAGGCCTCGGGTACGCGCGCGAGCGCGGGTAGCTCGGCGCGAATGAACACGCCTCGCGGATCGTGGTCGAGCACCTGCTTGATCGGCGAGTAGATGCGCACGGTGTTGATGCCGGTGGTGCCCGACTGCATCTGGCACTGGCTGTAGTGGATGCCCGGCTCGTAGTCGAGGAAGCGGCGTGCGAGCACCAGCGACGTCGGTCGCCAGTGCAGCCACAGGTGGTAGGCGGCAAACGACATCAGCATCGCGCGCATGCGGAAGTTGATCCAGCCGGTGCGGATGAGCGCGCGCATGCACGCGTCGACCATCGGGTAGCCGGTTTCGCCGGCCGCCCAGGCCGCCAGCCGCGCCTGCGCGAGCGCCGGCTCCAGCGCGTGCTCGCGCAGCCCGTCGCAGGTGCGCGCGATGTTCTCGAACTCGATGCGCGGCTCGTCCTCGAGTTTCTGCATGAAGTGGCAGTGCCAGCGCAGGCGACCGGCGAACGAGCGCAGCGAGCCGGCCCAGCGCGGGTCGACGACCCGTCCCTCGCGACGGGCGGCGCGCACCTCCTCGATGCGTGCGTCGGTCGCCTGCGCCACGCGGCGCAGCGAGAGCGTGCCCCAGGCGAGGTGCGCGGACAGGCGCGAGCAGGCATCGAAGGCGGTCACCGGGCTGGACATCGCGGTCCGGTAGTCCACGCCGCGTTCGCCGAGGAAGGTGTCGAGCAGCGCGAGCGCCTGCGGCTCGCCGCCTCGCTGCGCGCCGGGGCGCTGGCGAGGCGGCGGACCCGGCGGGGGGCCGCCGGGTTCCAGCCCGGCCGGGCCGTGCAGGCGCTCGGGAGCGGCGGTGAGCGGCTCGCCCATGCGGGCGTCCCAGCGTCGCGCCCAGCCATCGCGCGAGCGCAGCCGGCGCACCACGCCGTTCTGCGGGATTTCGATGAAGTCCACGCCACGGGCGCAGCACCAGGCTGCCACCGCGCGGTCGCGATCCCAGGTGAGCCGGGTACCGGTCTCCTCGTGTGCGAGCAGCCGGTCGAAGCAGTGCGCGCGATGCAGTGCCTCCAGGACCTCGACGACTTCGCCGAGGCGGCGGGTGAGCGCGATCCCGCGCTCGCGCAGCCCGCGGTCGAGCGCGGCCAGGCTCTCCTCGATGAAGGCCAGGTGCGAGGCGTCGCAGTCGGGCGCGCGCCGCAGGGACGGCTCGTCCACGTAGAGCGCGACGAGCGGGCCCCGCGCCGCCGCCTGCGCGAGCGGGCGGTGGTCGTCGAGGCGCAGGTCGCGCTTGAACCAGACGACGGAGAGCGGCACGGGCGGGTGGCGCACGCTCGGGCGCGCCGGGTCAGTTCGGCTGCGCAGTGTACGGGCGAGGCTGCCGGGGCCCGCGCGCGTGGGGCGCTGTCCTGCGCGAGGGAGCGCGCGTGGCCAGCGACCGCTGCCGAGCGATCGGTGGCGCAGCGCGGGCGGGTG
>JBIPNU010000499.1:0-2792 GCA_044370615.1 Burkholderiales bacterium | reverse complement strand
CTCGTGCGTGACGCCGTCCATGTCGGTGATCACCAGGCGCTGCTTGCCCTTGGTGTCCTTGCCGAACGACACGGTACCGGTGATCTCCGCCAGCATGCCGGCGTCCTTCGGCGAACGCGCCTCGAACAGCTCGGCCACCCGCGGCAGGCCCCCGGTGATGTCGCGCGTCTTGGAGGTCTCCTGCGGGATGCGGGCGAGCACCTCGCCCACCTTCACCTCCTGCCCGTCGCGAACGTTGATCACCGCGCCCACCTGGAACGAGTAGATCACCGGCTGGTCGGTGCGGGCGACCTTGATCTCGTTGCCCGCCTCGTCGAGCAGCTTCACCTGCGGACGCACGCCCTTGCTGGCCGCGCCGGCCCGGCGCTTCGGATCGATCACCACCAGCGTCGACAGGCCGGTCACCTCGTCGATCTGGCGGGCCACCGTCGCGCCCTCCTCGACGTTCTCGAAGCGGATGCGACCGCTGTACTCGGTGATCATCGGGCGGGTGTGCGGATCCCAGTTGGCCAGCACCTGCCCGGCCTTGGCGGTCGCGCCGTCCATCAGCGTGAGCGTCGCGCCGTAAGGCACCTTGTGGCGCTCGCGCTCGCGGCCGCTCTCGTCGACCACCAGCAGTTCGCCCGAACGCGAGATCACCACCGGCTCGCCGCGCGCGTTGGTCACGTAGCGCATCGTGCCGGAGAAGCGGATCGTGCCGGCCGACTTGGTCTCGATCAGGCTTGCCACCGCGGTGCGCGAGGCCGCCCCCCCGATGTGGAAGGTCCGCATGGTGAGCTGGGTACCCGGCTCGCCGATCGACTGGGCGGCGATCACGCCCACCGCTTCGCCGACGTTGACCAGCTGACCGCGCCCGAGGTCGCGGCCGTAGCACTTGGCGCACAGCCCCCAGCGGGTTTCGCAGGTCAGCGGCGTGCGCACCTTGACCTCGTCGATGCCCATGGACTCGATGGCCTCGATCGCGTCCTCGCCCAGCAGCTCGCCGGCGGCGTACAGCACTTCCTGCGTCTCGGGATTGAGCAGATCGGCGACCAGCACGCGGCCCAGCACCCGCTCGCCGAGCGATTCGACCACTTCGCCGCCCTCGACCAGCGCCCGCATCGCGAAGCCCTGCTCGGTGCCGCAGTCCGGTTCGGTGACCACCAGGTCCTGGGTCACGTCGACCAGCCGGCGGGTCAGGTAGCCCGAGTTGGCGGTCTTGAGCGCCGTGTCGGCCAGGCCCTTGCGCGCGCCGTGCGTCGAGATGAAGTACTGCAGGACGTTCAGGCCCTCGCGGAAGTTCGCGGTGATCGGCGTCTCGATGATCGAGCCGTCGGGCTTGGCCATCAGGCCGCGCATGCCGGCGAGCTGCCGGATCTGCGCGGCCGAGCCGCGAGCGCCGGAGTCGGCCATCATGTAGATCGCGTTGAAAGACTCCTGCAGCACCGGCTTGCCACGATCGGTGCGCGGCACGCGCTGGCCGTCCACCATGTCGTAGACCTGCTCGCTGCCCAGCTGCTCCATCATCGCCTTGGCGACGCGGTCGCCGTAGTGGCCCCAGATGTCGACCACCTTGTTGTAGCGCTCGCCCTGGGTGACCAGGCCCGAGGTGTACTGCGACTCGATCTCCTGGACCTCCTTCTGCGCCTCGGAGATCAGCCTTTCCTTCTCGTCGGGCACGCGCATGTCGTCGACCGCGATCGACATGCCGGCGCGGGTGGCGAGCGAGAAGCCCGCCTGCATCAGCCGGTCGGCGAAGATCACCGTCTCGCGAAGTCCGCAGCGCCGGAATCCGGCGTTGATCAGGCGGGAGATTTCCTTCTTCTTGAGCGCCTTGTTGATCATCGGGAACGGCAGCCCCGGCGGCAGGATCTCGGAGAGCATCGCGCGCCCGACCGTGGTGTCGTAGCGGCGCACGGTCTCCTCGCGCTCGCCCGCGTCGTTGACGATCACCTCGCGAATGCGAACCTTGACCCGCGCCTGGAGTTCGCACTGGCGGGTCTCGTAGGCGCGACGTGCCTCGGAGACGTCGGTGAACAGCATGCCCTCGCCCCGCGCGCCGACCTTCTCGCGGGTGGCGTAGTAGAGGCCGAGCACGATGTCCTGCGAAGGGACGATGATCGGCTCGCCGTTGGCGGGCGAGAGCACGTTGTTCGACGAGAGCATCAGGGTGCGCGCTTCCATCTGCGCCTCGAGCGACAGCGGCACGTGCACGGCCATCTGGTCGCCGTCGAAGTCGGCGTTGAACGCTGCGCAGACGAGCGGATGCAGCTGGATCGCCTTGCCCTCGATCAGTACCGGCTCGAAGGCCTGGATGCCCAGGCGGTGCAGGGTGGGGGCGCGGTTGAGCAGCACCGGATGCTCGCGGATCACGTCCTCGAGGATGTCCCAGACCACCGGCTCCTCGCTCTCGACCATGCGCTTGGCCGCCTTGATCGTGGTGGCCATGCCCAGCACTTCGAGCTTGTTGAAGATGAACGGCTTGAACAGCTCGAGTGCCATCTTCTTCGGCAGGCCGCACTGGTGCAGCTTGAGTTGCGGGCCGACCACGATCACCGAGCGGCCCGAGTAGTCGACGCGCTTGCCGAGCAGGTTCTGGCGGAAGCGGCCTCCCTTGCCCTTGATCATGTCGGCCAGCGACTTCAGCGGCCGCTTGTTCGCGCCGGTCATCGCCTTGCCGCGGCGACCGTTGTCGAGCAGCGAATCCACCGCCTCCTGCAGCATGCGCTTCTCGTTGCGAACGATGATCTCCGGCGCCTTGAGGTCGAGCAGGCGCTTCAGGCGGTTGTTGCGGTTGATCACCCGCCGGTAGA
>JBIPNU010000498.1:0-2795 GCA_044370615.1 Burkholderiales bacterium | reverse complement strand
CGAGCAGGCCTTCGTGGCGACGAAGATCAGCACGATCGGCGAGCAGGCGGGCATCGACAGCGTCGCGAAGTCCTTCGCCGATCTCGGCGTCGACAAGGTCGACCTCCTGCAGGTTCACAACGTGCGCGACACCAACACCCACCTGCGCACGATCCGCCGCCTGCAGGAGCAGGGCAGGGTGCGCTATGTCGGCATCACCACCTCGTTCGTGAAGACGCACGAGGAGTACCTGCGCATCATGCGCACCGAGAAACTCGACTTCATCCAGATCGACTACGCGCTGGACAACCGGCTGGCCGAGGAGCGCATCCTTCCGCTCGCACAGGACCGCGGGATGGCGGTGATCATCAACCTGCCGTTCGGTCGCAACCGGCTCTTCCAGAAGGCCAAGGGCAGGCCGCTGCCCGAGTTCGCGCGCGAGTTCGACTGCGCGAGCTGGGCGCAGTTCTTCCTCAAGTTCCTGATCGGCCACCCCGCGGTCACCGTGGTCATGCCCGGCACGGATCGCCCCGAGTTCGCGATCGACAACCTCGGCGCAGGCCGCGGCCGCCTGCCCGATGCGAAGATGCGCCAGCGGATGGTCGAGTTCTGGGACGCGCTGGCCTGAGGCCGCCGCGGCCCATCGCGGCCGCGCCTACCAGCGCACCGCCTCGGCGCGGCGCACGATGCGCTGCACGTCCTCGTCGAGCAGCAGCCCGGCACGCTCCAGCGCGCGCGCGTGCTCGGCCACGCGCGCCGCGTAGGTGGCCGGATCGCCGTAGCGTTCGGCCAGGGACGGGCGTGGGTCCCGCGACTCGCGTCGCGTGGCCGCGTTGCGCAGCAGCGGCACGATGCTGCCGTCGAGATAGCACAGCTCGCCCTGGGTGCCCGAAGCCGCGCCGCGCACCGCCCAGCCCATGCTGGTGGCGAGCGGTACCGCCTGCTCGGGCAGGCGGATGCCGCCGATCTCGTTGCCGTCGCCATCGACCTGCGGCACGCGCACCGGGTAGTCGCCCTCCAGCGGCGCGGGTAACGCGCGGCTGAACACGCCCTGCGCGAAATCGGGGCCGTAGTCGAAGCGGGTCTTGGGCGCGGGCGCGTGGGGCCGCTGCACGCCCGGGATGTCGGGGAAGCGCCACTGTCGCATCGCGACCAGGCTGCCGTCGGAGAGCCGGGGGTAGGCCGACGGGGGAGGCGGGGCGTCCTCGCGCACCCAGCGCTCCATCGCGACCAGCACGGCTCGCATTGCCGGCCGTGGATCGACCGTGTTGGGTGGCAGCGCGCAGATGCCCGGCGGCATCGTCGCGCCCATGATGTGCTGCGTGCCGGCGTAGTGGTAGACCCTCACGCCCTCGGGCAGCACTGCGTCGCGGCGGCCGGCCGGGTCGGTGGTCACCAGGGACTGGCCGCTCTGCCAGTATTCGGTGCCGGTCGTGGTGTGGACCACCTTCGGACAGTTGCCGCGCTCGCGACAGCGCTTGAGGATGCCGTCCACCGTCCCGCTGTAGGGGTCGGTTTCGTCCTGGTAGGCGAACGGGAAGCCGATGTCGGGGAACGCGTGGAAGCCGTAGCCGATGTGGGTCATGCGGATCGGCTGGGCGAAGCGATGATTGAGGAACAGTCGCGCGGTCGAGATGTGGGGATTGATCGCATCGAACACCCGTCGCCCCTGCTCGTCCTCGTTGAAACCGCGCCAGGTGAAGTCGCGCAGGTAGCGACCGCTCTGCGAGGCGCCGTAGGCGAGCGTGTGGACGATCGCGCCGGCGAGCGGATTCGCCTCGACGCGCGCATGCCGCAGGAAGGCGATCAGGTCGCGCGTGGCGGCGAAGCCGATGCCGCTGACCGGCGGGTTGGCCGCGGGGTACACGACCTGGTAGAGCACGCCGCGCTCGAAGGTGCGCCCGGCGGGCAGCAGCCGGATGGCGCGGTCGCCGGCGAACTCCCACTCCCGGTCGGGGACAGGCCGTGGCGCGTCGCCGTGGCGGGTGCGGCGGTACAGGGTCGCGGCGCCACGATCGGTGCGCGCGGCGCGAAAGGTCAGGGGAAAGCGCAGGGTGCCGTCGCCGTTGGGCAGCAGTTCGTCCCAGACCGCCTGCTCCAGGCCGGGGGCGGACGGCACGCGCAGCTGCACCTCCCCCGCCTTCGCGCCGGGGATGTCGTTGATCCACCCGCTCCACACCACCGTGTAGCCGCGCCGCATCAGGAAGCCGTTGCCGAGGTGGGCTGCCGTGGTCGGGTCGTTCAGGCGCGGGGCGTCGTTGAAGTCGGCGAGCGCGCGCTTGTTGCCGCGGTTGTTGACGTCGTAGAGCAGCACGCCGTTGCCGCGTTGCGGGTCCAGCGGTTTCAGGATGTCGAGATCCGCGCTGTACTCGACCCGCCCTCGGGCGTTGCGCGGCGCGGCGGCGAGGTCGACGATGCCGCGATTGAGCGGGTGGTCGGGGTCGAGTTCGCCGTGGAAGCGGGCGATGATCCGTTCATAGGCCCCCACCTCGCCGAAGCTCGCCAAGGGGATGCGCTGCAGCCGGTGGCTGGCGTCGGCCTCGCCCGCGCTCGATTCGGGGATGACATGGCGCCGCAGCACCTCGATGCGGACCACTTCGGCGGCGGCAGGCAGCGCGGGGCCGAGGACGAGAAGAGCGCTCGCGAGCGCGAACGCGCGTGCAGTGTGGCGCGGCATGATCGACACCCTCCCTGTTCGACATCGCCGGCGTCGTAAGCGCCGGTCTGGCTGGCGGGCGGCGACCGATCGGGCCGCGCCTGCGCAGGTCGTACCCGGGTTGTCGCCCGCGCCTGCCGACCTGTCAAGGCCCGGCAGC
>JBIPNU010000497.1:0-2799 GCA_044370615.1 Burkholderiales bacterium | reverse complement strand
AGATCGACTGCATCCAGCGCAGCGAACATCGGCACCGACGCGAGCGCACGCGCGGCCCCGGCGGCGTCCTGCAGTTCGCTCATCGCGCGCGGGCGTTCCGCGCGCGCCGGGATCGACTCACCGCGTCGCCTCGCCGCGCACCGTCCACGGCCGGAAGAAGTCGACGCGATCGATCGAGGTGACCAGCGCGTCGAGCACCAGCCGCCCTCGCAGCACCCGCAACCGGATCCGCGTGCCCGCCGGCCCGCTCGCCCACAGCTGCTCGTAGAACGAGCCAGGGGAGTCGACCGGCTCGGAGCCGACCGCGAGGATCACGTCGCCCTCGCGCAGGCCGACCTTGTGCGCCGGCGACTGCGCCATCACGCGCGCCACGACCACCCGGTCGTCCTGCTCGGCGGTGTACACGCCCAGCCAGGGGCGCGCCGGGCGCGCGTCGCGCCCGTGCGCAATCAGGTCGGCGAGCAGCGGGCGCAGCAGGTCGACCGGCACGCACATGTTGCCCGGCAGCGCGATCCCCTGGTCGAGCGCATCGCCCACCCACAGCGAGGCGATACCGATCAGCGCACCGTCCCCGTCGACCAGTGCAGCGCCGCTGTGATCGGACCGGCCGGGCACGGTGAACAGCGCACCGTCGATCATGTACTCCCAGTAGCCGACGAAGCGTCGGCGGGAGACCAGCGCGACCGGACCGGCGCCGCCCGCCGCCTCGTGGGTGACGAACCAGAGCGGCTGCAGCCCGTGCCAGGCGGTCGGCTCGGCCAGCGGCAGGCCGGGCGTGGACAACGCGCCCGCCGCGCGCAGGAGCGCGAAACCGGTGGCGTGGTCGAAGCCCAGCAGCGTCGCGGGCAGCAGCCGGTTGTCGCGGGTGACCACCAGCACCGATTCGGCCTCGATCACCAGGTAGCCGATGGTGAGGATCAGCGCGCCTCCGCCGGGCGCCTCGCCGGCGTCGATCAGCACGCCGGTGCCTTCGCGTTCGGTGCCCAGGGTGTCGCCGGTGCGCGCGCGGTCGACGGTACGGATGCTCAGGCGCACCACCGCGTCGGCCACGCCCGGCGGAAGGCCGCGGGCGGCGGCCGGGTCGTTGGCCGCACGCCACGCCGCGAGGCTCGCCACCGGCAGGCAGACGCCCTGCGGCCCGGCCGCGCCGTCCTGGGGAGTCCCGGCCTGAGGACCGGAGGGTTGGGTCAGCCTGCGCACGGCCGTACTTTACCCGCGCCGCGGGCCGCGCGGCGCAGCCCGCGCGCGTGTTACCGTCATCGTGATGAGCGATCGGCCCGCCCCTCCCGCCCGACGGACCGCGCCGGACGAGTCCCCGCGTCCGGCCGCAGCCGCGCGCCGGGCCCCGCGCCCGTTCGATCCCGCGCTGCTCGCGCCAGCCGAGCGCGCGCGCCTGCGCGCGCTCGACACGCCCGCCCGGATCCGGGCCTTCGTGACCGAAGGGCTGGCCAGCAACCACGAGCCTGACGGGGACACCTGCCTGTCGGTGCGCGCCGTGCTGCGCGAGGGTCGCGCCCACTGCATCGAGGCGGCCTTCGTCGCCGCCTGCGCGCTGTGGATGCACGGCGAACCGCCCCTGCTGCTCGACCTGTGCGCCGAGGGCCACGACTACGACCACGTGGTGGCGCTGTACCGCCGCGGCGGCCTGTGGGGCGCGATCTCCAAGAGCAACCGCGCCTGGTATCGCTCGCGCGACCCGGTCTACCGCTCGCTGCGCGAACTGTCGATGTCCTGGTTCCACGAGTACTGCGACGGCGACGGTCGCAAGACGCTGCGCAGCTACGGCGAGCCGCTCGACCTGTCGCGCGTGGACCCGGCGCTGTGGGTCACGGCCGACACGCACTGCTGGCCGATCGTCCGCCTGCTCGACCGACAGCGCCACTGGCGGCTGCTGCCCGCCGGGCAGCGCCGGCATGTGCTGCCGCGCGACCGCTTCGAGCGCGGGCTGTACGAACTGCAGGAATACCCGGCGCCTGGCGGCGTCTGAACCGCGCGGCCGGCGGCCGCAGCCGCGCCGCTCAGGGCGCGACCGGGCGTTCGCGCACCGTGTTGCCCAGCAGGCCCACGCGCTCGATCTCGCACTCGATGCGATCGCCGTCGCGGCAGTACCCGTTTGCCGGCACCAGCGGCTCGTCGCCATCGCCCCCGATCCAGCACCCGCCCAGTTCGGCGTCGGTCGACCACGCGGTTCCGCCCGGTGTGCCGGTGATGATCACCATGCCGGGTCGCAGCGTGAGGTTCACCGAGAAGAAATGGATCAGCTGCGCGCAGCTCCAGATCATGTTGCCGGTCGAGGCGGACTGGCGAAGCTCCCCGTTCACGCGGGTGCGCAGGCGAAGCGACTGCGGGTCGGGGATCTCGTCGGCGGTGACGATCCACGGGCCCAGCGGCGCTGCGCCGTCGAAGACCTTGCCGCGACCGAGGTCATACCAGGTCGAGCCGTCCGGCTTGCGCCGCACCTGGCGGTCGCGCGCGGTGACGTCGTTGACGATCGTGTAGCCGGCGACATGCTCGAGCGCGCGCTCGACCGGGATATGGCGGCCCGGTCGCCCGATCACCACCGCCAGTTCGGTCTCGCAGTCGAGCTTGGCGGTGAGCGCGCGGTCGAGCGGGATGTCATCGCCCGGCCCGACCACGCAGTCGGCGGTCTTCAGGAAGAACTCCGGCTCGCGGCCGGAGGTCGGGGCCGGCGCCTTCTCGCGGTTGTGGTCGTGGTAGTTGCTGCCGCTGCACAGGATCGTCGAGGGCAGGATCGGGGCCCGCAGAACGAGCGAACCGAGCGGCCGGCGCGCGGAGGCG
>JBIPNU010000496.1:0-2803 GCA_044370615.1 Burkholderiales bacterium | reverse complement strand
CGGCCACCTGCTCGACGGCGACCTCGCCTGCAACCACCTGTCGTGGCAGTGGTGCGCGGGAACCTTCAGCAGCAAGCCCTACCTGTTCGATGCGGCCAACGTGGCCCGCTACGCACCGATGCTGGCGAGCCGCGGCACGTTCGTCGATCGCAGCTACGCGGCGCTCGATCATCACGCGCGCAACGGTGGTGATGCCGGTCCCGAGCCGCAGCGTCCCGAGCCCGCGCCGGTGCCGGTGCTGCAAGCGCTGCCCGACGGCGGGTTGCCGGGCACATTCGATGTCGCCCGGGCGCGGGGCCGGCGCGTGCACCTGCTGCATCCGTGGTCTCTGCGTCGCCCGCCCGAAGAGGCCTTCGTGCTGGGCGTCATTCACCGGCCGTTTCATCAGCGCTTCCCATGGTCTGCCCGGCGCTGGGCCTTCGTGATGACCGCGCTTGCGCGAGAGACCGATGCCCTGTGGTGTGGCGACCTCTCGCAGCTCGTCGCGTCGCTGGCGCCCGACCACGAACTCGCCGCGCGCGCGACGTTCAACCCCGGTTATCGCGAAGCCCTTGCCCGCCCGGGCGTACGCCTTGCGGCGGTGCCGCGGATCACCGCCGACCCGGACCGCCCGTGCGCGTCGTTCACCGCCTTCTGGAAGCGGGTATCCGGCGCTATCGCGAGATGATGCGCGTGCGCTCCACGTCGCGTGCTGCCGCTGTGCCCGGTCATCCTGCGGGCGCACGACCCCATGCACCCGGCCATGCACGATACCCGAATCCTCACTGCGGTCGGATCGCCAGCCCGCCGTCGACCACGATCACCTGCCCCGTGACGTAGCGCGCCGCGTGCGACGCGAGGAACAGGATCACCTCGGCGATGTCGTCGGGTTCGCCGACCCGGCCCAGCGGCACGCGCGCGGCCGCCTGCTCCACGCCGTCCGGGCCCAGCGAGTGCTCGGCAGACAGCAATTGCGCGGTACGCACGTAGCCCGGGGAGACCGCGTTCACGCGCACGCCGTCGGCGGCGACCTCGG
Source organism: Burkholderiales bacterium (assembly GCA_044370615.1). Classification (GTDB taxonomy): domain Bacteria; phylum Pseudomonadota; class Gammaproteobacteria; order Burkholderiales; family CAIKXV01; genus CAIKXV01. The sequence goes on along the minus strand of JBIPNU010000496.1, from coordinate 1,788 downwards.
CAGCGAGGCCACGCATCAGGCCGATGACGCCGGATTTCGCCGCGGAGTAGTGGACATGCTCGGACCATCCCCATGCCACGCCCATCAGCGAGGTGAGGCAGACGATCGAACCGGAGCCTCGGGCGCGCATGGCGGGCAGCGCGGCGCGCGCGACGCGCAACATGCCCTTGAGGTCGATGTCCACCGTGTGGTCCCAGCGCTCGTCGGTCAACGCGGCGAGCGGGACTTTGTGCGCGATACCGGCGTTGAGCACCAGGGCGTCGAGGGCCCCCCGCTCGGCGACGACCCGGGTGAGCACCTCGTCCACGCGCGTCGTCGAGCGTACGTCCATCGTCGCGAACTCGGCGCTTCCACCGGCCAGGAGGATCGATTCGCTCACGGCTCGGCCCTCGGCTTCGAGGATATCGGTGACGACCACGTGGTAGCCGGCACGGGCGAACGCGAGCGCGGTGGCGCGGCCGATACCGATGCTGGCACCGGTCACGAGCAGGGTGGGTGTTGCGATCATGGTGTTGTGCGCTCCGCGACGGCGAACGAGGGAGGCCATCACGAAGCAAGTTCCGAACCCGACCCGGCCCAGGGTGTCTGCAAGGGCGTGTCGTGCGCGACGCGACGGTCGCGCGCCGCGTCGCGGGGCGGGCTGCCGGATCGAGGCGGCCCGGGCACTGGTCGACCCCGGGATCGCCGCCGCCGGCGGCCGATGCGCCGCGGCGCGGATCGCGGGGCGTACGGTCAGCGTCGTGCGATCCGCATCGCCCGCTCGAAGTAGGTCAGGTCGATGAAGCGCTCCGGCGCCGGCGGCTTGCCGCCCCACTGTCCTTCCATCTCGGCGCGCAGCGCGAGCACGTTGCGAAACCCGGGCAGGTCGAACGCGCAGTCCTTCGACATGCCGTGGCCGGGTGTGAGCAGCTCGGTATAGGTCTCTTCGGCGATGCGCGGGCTGAGCGCGAACACCTTCTGCAGCAGCGCGACGGTCTGCGCCCGGTTCGCCGGGTCCTGCACCGCGCGGCAGCCCTCGATGTAGGCCGCCAGGTAGCGCACGAGCAGGCCTTCGTTCGCCTTCGCCCACGGGCGCATCACGAACATGCCGCCGGCCTGGTAGGGCCCGAACAGGTCGATGGTGCGGCCGAGGCTGCGCGCGCCGCGCTCGCGAAGGATGTTGCTCCACGGCGGGTTGAGCAGCGTGGCCGCGCCGTCGGGCGTGTCGAAGGCCTTGATCCGCAGGTCGGCGCCGCCGAGCGGGTCCAGCTTGTAGTCCTTGCCATCGACCAGCCCCGCATCCTTCAGGATCTTGCGGCCGATGAGCGCGTAGGCGGTGTTCGGCGCGTCGACGACGTAGGTGCGGCCGCGCAGCTGCGCGATGCTCGTGATCTCCGGTCGCACCAGCACCCAGTTCATGCCGCCATCGCCGCCGGAGACGATCACCACGTCGTGCTTCGCGACCTCGATCATGGCCACCGCGTTGTCCACTGCCGCATGGGCGATCTCGAACTTGCCCGCGGCGAGGCCGCTGCGCTGGGCTGTCGAGTTCGGCGTGAACTGGATCTCGGGTCGGATGCCGTGGCGCGCGAACGATCCCCGCTCCATGGCCATGAAAAGGTGGATGTTGCTCGAGGTACGGAAGATGTTCACCCGCACCGTGGTCGGCTCGGACGGAGGCACTGGCGCGGTGGCGCAGCCGGCGAGCATGCCGAGTGCGAGGGCGGCGACGCAGAGCGCCGAGCGGCGGGTCGGTGCGGACATGAGGGGCTCCTCTAGCTAGGTCATCGCGGGCGGGCGTCATCAGGC
>JBIPNU010000038.1:0-10581 GCA_044370615.1 Burkholderiales bacterium | reverse complement strand
CGACCAGGTCGTGCGGCAGGTTCTTGATGAAGCCCACCGTATCGCTGACCAGCACTCGCGGAACGCCTTCCGGTGCCAGCACGCGCACCGTCGTGTCGAGCGTCGCGAACAGCTTGTTCTCGACCAGCACGTGGCTGCCGGTCAGGGCTCGCATCAGGGTCGACTTGCCGGCATTGGTGTAGCCGACCAGGGCGACCCGGGCGACACCCTCGCTGTCCTGGCGCCGCGCGCGCTGGGTCTGGCGTTCATGGTCGAGCGCGACGATCTCCTGCTTCAGTTCGGCGATCCGGTCGCGGATACGCGAGCGATCGGTCTGCGCGGCGGACTCGCCCGCACCGCGGCCTCCGACCCCGCTGCGCTGCCGCCCCTGGGGCCCGGCCAGCTTGGCCGCCTCGCGCAGGCGTGGCGCCAGGTAGCGCAGCCGCGCGATCTCGACCTGGGCCTGCGCCGCCTTCGAGCGCGCATGCCGATGGAAGATCTCGAGGATCACCATGGCGCGGTCCATGACCTGGCAGCCGACCGCCTTTTCGAGGTTCCCGGCCTGGGAAGGCGAGATGTCATGGTCCACCAGCACGAGATCGGCTGCGTCCAGCGCGAACTCGCGCATTTCCTCCACCTTGCCGGTCCCGACATACGCGGTGGCGTCGAAGCTCGCGCGCTTCTGGGTGAACGTGGCCACGACCTCGAAGCCGAGGGTGCGCGCCAGCTCCCGCAGTTCCTTCAGGGAGGATTCGAATTCCTCGTCTGTCACAGTCGGCAACTGGACGGCGACGAGGATTGCGCGCTGCGAGGCGGTTCGGGCGTCGGGGGACATTCCGTGCGGGTGTCCTGCGGGAAGGGGCGGGCACGGATAGTACGCGACCGGGGCACTGTTCCGGACGGCTGCCGGGCCCCAGCGGCTGCCCCCGGGCGTGCGCAGCCCCCCCGGGGGTGACCGCCGGGGAGGTTTGACATAAGCTTGCAAGCCGGAGTCCACAGGGGAGGGCGACCGTGAGCGATGCAACGGACAAGCGGCTGGCTGCCGACATCGGGGGCATGCCGGCAGGACCGGTCGACACCGTCGATCACGGCATGCAGTTCTGGGAGCGGCAGGCCAACGCGATGCGCTCGACACTGAGTCGCAAGGGCATCGTGCGCACCGACGAACTGCGCCGAACGGCAGAGGAACTCGGCGCGCGGTACGCCGAGCTCGCCTACTTCGAGCGCACGACCGCTGCGCTACGGGCCTGTCTTCTCGAGAAGGGCCTCGTCACCGAAGACGAACTCGGCGCGAAGATGGCCGAGGTACGGGCGCGCTACGATGCGGCGAGCGCCGCCCGCTCCGCGGACACGACACGGGGCGGTCGATGACGTCGGACACCTCGCGCTCGGTGTCGTCGCCGGGCAGCCTGTCGGCCTATACCCCCGCCCCGGGGCATCTGTACAACGTCGGCGACCGGGTTCGGGTCCGGCGAAGCTACCCGCCAGGCCACCGGCGCACACCGCACTACATCAAGGGCAGGACTGGCGTCATCGAACGCATCTGCGGAGCCTTCCCCAACCCCGAGGAACTCGCCTACGGGTTCGACGGTGAACCCCGGAAGGTACTCTACCGGGTGCGCTTCGCGCAGAGCGACGTCTGGCCAGACTACCAGGGGCCGGCGCGCGACCTGATCGAGATGGAAGTCTTCGAGCACTGGCTCGAGCCGGCCTGAGTCGCTTCGGAACCCCTGCCCATTCTCGGGAGCCACCACGTGCACGATCATCCGTTCGACTACTACGCGAACCGGCGTCCCGGAGAGGGACACCACCACCACGGCGAAGGCGATCCGCACCACCCGGTCGAGGCGCACGACGAAGGTCCGCCGTCAGAGTACGAGGTCATGAGCCGGGCCATGCAGGAACTGCTCGAGGCCAAGGGCATCATCACGGCCGACGAAGTGCGCCAGCGCATGGAGTTGTTCGAGGACGAGTTCCCCTACCGGGGCGCGAAGGTCGTGGCGCACGCATGGGTCGATCCGGTGTTCCGGGCACGATTGCTCGCCGATGGCAAGGCGGCGGTCGCCGAGTTCGGCATCGGCATGGAAGCCGAGCGGCTGATTGCGGTCGAGAACACCCCGGAGGTCCACAACGTCATCGTCTGCACCCTGTGCTCGTGCTACCCGCGCACGCTGCTCGGAATGCCACCGACCTGGTACAAGAGCACCAACTATCGCTCGCGCGTGGTCTTCGAGCCGCGCGCCGTGCTCCGCGAGTTCGGCACCGATCTGCCCGAGGAAGTCACGGTACGGGTGCACGATTCCAACGCCGACATGCGCTACATCGTGGTGCCGATGCGCCCTGCGGGCACCGCCGGGTGGAGCGAGGAGCGGCTTGCGCAACTGCTGACCCGCGACACGCTGGTCGGCGTGAGCCTGCCGCGCGTGCGCTAGGCGCAGGGCTCTCGAGAATAACTGCTGCGCGCGTCCTGCGCGCGCGGTGATCCGCGTACCCGTATCCGCCGGCGAGTCCGTCGGCGCGCACGCCTGCAGGCCCGTGCGGCGCACCGAGCCGTGCTGCGCCGGTGCAACGGACTCGCCTCGTGCCGCGCCGGGGTAAAGATCAACGGGGCGAGTCCCGCTACTCCAGCTTGATCGCCGCCGCCTTGGCGACCCTGGTCCATTTCGCGATCTCGTCACGGATGTACTGAGCGAACTGATCGGGGGTCATGCCGTTCGCATACATGCCGACCTTCAGCAGTCCAGCCCGCACGTCGGGGGTAGCCAGCGTCTTCACCAGGTCGGCGTTCAGGCGCTCGACCACCGGGCGCGGCGTGCCGGCAGGTGCCACCGCTCCCCACCAGCTGACCACCTCGTAGCCTGGCAGCGTCTCGGCAACCGTGGGCACCTTCGGCAGTTCATCGGCTCGGCTGGAGCCGGTGACGGCGAGCGCTCTGACCTTGCCCGACTGGATTTGCGGCAGCGCGGTGGTGAGCGTGGGCACCATGAAGGCGATCTCACCGGCGATGACGCCGGCGAGCGCCGGGATGCTCCCGCGGTAAGGTACGTGCACCGTGTCGATGCCCGCCATCGTGTTGAGCAGCGCAGCAGCCAGGTGCTGCGACGATCCGGGGCCCGCCGAACTGTAGTTGAGCATGCCCGGCTTGCTGCGGGCGAGCGCGATCAGCTCCTTGACGGTACGCGCCGGAATCGACGGATGCACCACGATCACGTTCGCGGTGGTGCTGACCAGCGACACTGGCGCGAAATCGCGTATCGGGTCGTAGGGCAGCTTCGCGTACAGCGCCGGGTTGACGCCGTGGGTGGAGATGTTCGCCATCAGCAGCGTGTAGCCGTCGGGCGGGGATTTCGCCACGATTTCCGTGCCCAGCGAGCCGCCAGCGCCTGGCCGCACGTCGATCACTACCGGCTGGCCGAGCAGTTCGCTCCAGCGCGGACTCACGATGCGGGCAATCACGTCGGTGGCGCTGCCCGCGGCCTGGGCGATGACCAGGCGAATCGGCTTGGCGGGGAAGGTCTGGGCGACCGCGGACGAGGCCGGCAGCGCGAGCAGCGCCGCCAGTGCTGCCAGACACAGTGGGCGTGTCCGCGGGCCTGCGGGCGCGGGGTCGCGGACACCCGGGGCGTTCCTGGACGTCGTGAGCGGCGAGGCGCGCTCCTGCGCGAACAGCGGGCGGATGAACGGCATCATCGTCGGTCCTCGTGGCTGGGTCGAATGGGGTCGGCGGATGTCGGCTGGAGGCTGCGCCGCGAGTTCGACTGCGGCGGCTGCCAACGGCCGCGTGGTATGGGTCGGGGCCGTAGCGCGTCGATGCGCGGCCAATGGCCATGGATCATAAGGCTTCCTGGTGGGTGGGCGGGGGCCAGCCGATGACAGTCACCCCTCCTGCTCCTCGTATCGGACTGCGTGTCACCCCGCCGTCGTTTATGCTTGGCCTTCGGTGGCCACGGGCGATCGGCGTGAAGGGCTTTCCTCCAGCTATCCGTCCGTCCGTATCCTGCACCCCGTCTGCCGCATTTTTCCCCCGAGAGGCACGCGCCGCGATGAAAGCCGCATTCTTTCGCCAGCATGGTGGTCCCGAGGAACTTCAGTACGGCGACATGCCCGATCCGACGCCCGGTCCGGGCGAGGTCCTGGTCGACGTCCATGCGGCCAGTGTCAATGGGGCCGACTGGCGGGTGGTTGCCGGCGGCTATGGGCCGGTCAAGTTCTTCCCCTACATCCCCGGGCGCGATTTTTCGGGCGTGGTGCGCGCGCTCGGTGCCGGGGTGACCGACTTCAAGGTGGGCGACGCGGTGTTCGGCGTCTGCGACGTGGGCATCGAGGCCGCGTACGCCGAGCAGGTCGTGATCAAGGCGTCCATCCTCGCGCACCGGCCTGCGGGTCTTACCCATGTCGAGGCGGCCGCCGTGGCGCTGATCGGCCTGACCGCACTCTGCGCGGTCGAGGACACGCTCCAGGTGCGCGCTGGCGAGAGCGTGCTGGTCCAGGGCGGTGCGGGCGGGGTGGCCAGCTTCGCGATCCAGGCGGCGCGGCATGCCGGCTGCCGGGTGGCGAGCACGACCAGCACGGCCAACGTGGACTACGTGAGGAGCCTGGGTACCGACCAGGTGATCGACTACACCCGCGAGGACTTCACGCAAGTAGTGTCCGGGATCGACGCGGTGTTCGATACTGTGGGTGGCGAGGTGGCTACCCGTTCGTACTCGGTACTCAAGCCTGGCGGGCGTGCCGCGTTCATTGCTTCCGGGCCCAAGGCGCCGCCCACCGAGCGCACCGACGTGATCGGCCTGCGTCCCGCGGTCGGCCGCGATCGCGCACACCTCGATCGCATCGCGATGCTGGTGTCGAGCGGCGCCGTGCGCGTCCCCGAGATCACCACCTTCCCGCTGGCCGACGCGGCTCGCGCGAATGCGGTCAGCCGGGGGCGGCATTTCCGCGGGAAGCTGGTGCTGGTGGTGCGCTGAGCGCAACGGGGAATCGCAGGCCCCCTGTGGGGCGCGCGCTCAGGCGCTCGCCGCGGTCAGGCGTCCATCACGGTCGGCGGCGAATTCGCCGTCGGTGGCACCCTCGACGGTTCCGCGCGCGAGCCATTCGATCGACTGTTTCCACAGCACGCGTCGCGCACGCTCGAACTGCATGAAGTGCGAGCAGCCGGCCACGCGCACGAACGCGCGCTGCGGCGCGCGCAGCGCATGCCAGGCCTCGATCCGGCGGGCGTAGTTGTCCTGCTCCCCGAGCAGGAACAGGGTCGGGCAGGGGATGCGCGACAGGGAATCCTTCCAGCCGAAGTTCATGCGATTGGGCGCGCGCATGATGCCGTGGCCTTCCCGACCCCAGCTCGCGCCGATCTCGTCCAGTGCCATCAGCGCGTTCCAGAAGGCGTCGCAGACAGCCGGGTCTTCGATCTGCCCGGGGTCGACAACATGGTCGCGCCAGCGGCGATCGAGCAGGAACTCGCGCGTCTGCAGCAGGGTCGGGGCTCCGGGCATCGGCATCTGCGGCGGTGGCGCCTCGTCGGCGAAGAAGGGCGAGGGCCCGAACAGCACCATGCGGTCCACGCGATCGGGATGTCGCGCCGCGTAGCCGCCCGCGCGCGGGGCGCCAGTCGACCAGCCGATCAGGTGGACCCGATCCGCCCCGCGCAGTTCCCGTATCGCCTCGACAACGGTATGGATCTCGTCCCATTCGGTCTGGCTGGACACCAGCCGGAACGGGTATCGCGGCGGGCAGGCGACGGGGAGGACGTGCGGGATCAGTTCGGGCTGGAAGTCGGCCGATACGTTGACCGGATCGTCCATGCGGGGCCGTGGCGAGGGTGCATAGCCGGTATGCGAGAACGTGAACACGTCGAAGCCGGCTCCAGCCAGAGCTTCCATCAGGCTGTAGTCGCGATGCGCGAGGTCGTAGGCCACGATGGACGGCGCGAATCCGCCGTGCAGCAGCAGCACGGCCGGTCCCGGTCGCCCGGCCTCGAGCGCCTCGGACAGCACTCGCTCGCGCATGAAAAGCCCGACCGGCTGCCCGGCACTGGCCGGAACCGTCGAGCAATGAAGCACGAAGCGATCGACGCTGTGGATTTTCGAGTTCGTATACATCGGTGTGCCCCGACGGGTTTCCGGTTTGCGAAGTCACGGCGCTATGCCGCTGCGGAGCAAGCGGCGATAGTGACGTTCTTTCACGCTCGTGAACAGCCCGAGCCGACGCCCGGGCCGGGATGGCCGTCGCCTCGTCGATGGGATGTGCGCGGGGTCGACCGATCGCCGTGCTGGAACATCCGCATCCGCAGGCACCGTTACCCCGTATCCCGCCCGCCTCCAGGGGTACGGTACAGTTGCACGCGTTGCACTCGCCGAGGCGGCCGAGGTCCGCGCGAGTGACCCCGGAGCGCAGGCCGGGGCCAATCGGGTCTCGGAACGGCGCCCATCCGATCAGGCGCGCGTTTCGCTGGTCCGGGTCTCGCGGCTCATGATCGGGCCCCAGCCGCGCGGGGCGCGGGCAGCGATGGCCGACCCGGTCCGGATGCAGGTGATCGCGACCCTCGCGATCCGGCGCGATGAGGCGAGCTGCCCGTCGGACGACTCGAGTGGCTGGGTTCCGCTTTCCCGAGCGGCTGTCCGGGAGTCAGAGGCGGGCCAGCGCGCGGTGGCTGGACTACGCGAGGCCTGTGTCGTGCTGGGCCGCGCAGTGGCCGGGAAGGCGCACGATGCGAGGCGGTCTCGCCGAGTGCCAAGTGGCGCCTCTAGCGGTCAAGCCCCGAACGTGAACCGGCTGCCGACGTTGGAGTAGACCAGTTTCCCGGGCATACGCTCGCGCATCATCTCGATGAACGCGGTGCCGGTACAGTGCATCGGCACGATCACGTCGGGATTGATCGCTTCCATCTCGCGCAGGGACGCCTGCAGGTAGGGCAGGGGCGCCATGCCGAGATGAAAGCCCCCGACCACCGCATGAACCCGGTCGACGTTGGCGGCGGCCATCGCGGTGCGCACGGTGTTGATGATGCCTGCGTGTCCGCAGGAGGAAATGACGACCAGACCCCGTCCCTTGACGATGTAGCAGGTGGCCTGTTCGTCCTCGTGCTGGTCGCGAACCAGTCGACCGGCACGCTCCGCCTCCGTGTAGTGGTCGTCCAGCACGAGCGAGCCGCCGGTGACCTCCTCGAAGGACGTGCGGCTGATGTAGCCGGAGGTGAACGGTCCGTCGAGCGGCGTGGGCTCGGGGCAGCAGACGGTCGCCACGCGATGGGCACGCAGCGAGGTGCGGTCGATCGCCCCCCAAGAGATGTTTTCCCCGTCGCGCTTCTCGGTGATCCACTTCTCCCGGAAGATGGTCTCGCCACCCACGTAGAGGGCGAGGTCGTCGCGCATGCGGTTGCGGTAGGCATGCACGAAACCGTCCATTCCGCCGAAATGGTCTCGATGGCCATGGCTGAGGATCAGCCCGTTGATCTTCGCCGGATCGATGTCGAGCAGGTCGAAGTTGCGGTTGATCACCTCGGGCGTATAGCCGAAGTCGAGGATGTACTGCCCCTTGCGACCCTCGACGGCCGAGGTGAGGTGCAGGGAAAGCCCCCATTCGGCGGCGAAGGTTGACAGTTCACGACCCGGGATGCGGCCGACATGTTCGATGCCCACGAGCGGATGCGAGGCCCTGGGCAGGAAGCGCTCGTAGCGGGAGTCGACCAGCACCCGGATCTCGAGCGAATCGACGACCGGGGCGTGGAAAGGGTTGAGGGTATTCACCGGGAAGGAGTCCTTGGCGCTGGATGTCTCGAAAAGATGACGCGAGGATGCGCGCCCGTCAAGTCCCGTTCGATCGAAGCCTGCGGCCGCGCGACTCCGGTTGCGGTGCGCCGACGCGGACTTCGTGGCTGGAACCTTCGTGCCTCAGGTGGCCGGCGTGTCGGACGACACGCACACACGGTTTCGTCCGGATCGTTTGGCTTCGTACAGGGCCGCATCGGCCCGCTCGATGAGCCCGTCCGCGCTGTCGAGGTTCGGCCGCAGCGCGGCGACGCCGAGGCTGGTAGTGACCTGGAGTTCCCGCGGATCGCGGAGAGACTGTCCCGCAGTGGTTTCCACTCTCTCGCGCAGGCGCTCGGCGACCTGTGCGGCGACCGACAGTTCAATGCCGGGAAGTACGATGCAGAACTCCTCGCCACCGTATCGGGCCAGCACGTCGCGGTCGCGAACGACGCTGGCGAGAACCCTGAAGACCGAACGCAGCACCTCGTCGCCGACGAGATGTCCATGACGATCATTGAACTGCTTGAAGTGGTCGATGTCGATCATGATGCAGCATAGCGGCGTATTGGCGGTTCGCGCATCGGACAGCAGGGACTCGAAGCGTTCGAACAGCGCACGGCGATTCAATGCACCCGTCAGCGGATCACGGGTGGCCAGTCGCATCAGCTCGGCGTTCATCTGCTCGATCTCGCGCTTGGACTCGACGAGCTGCGCGTTCGAGCGTTCGAGCCGCTCGTTCAGATCGACGATGGGGGTGACATCCTCGAAACTGACAAGACACCCGCGCACGACGCCTGCGCCATCGTCGATCGCCGCGCTGCTCACCAGCAGCCGATGGCGCTTTCCGTCCGGATAGGTCACGTCCAGTCGCGCGCCGGTGAGCGTCTCGCCGGTCTCCATGGCCAGATTCCACGGGTGGGTCTCCATACCGGGCGACAGCACGTCAGCCAGTGGCGGAAGCGACTGCAGTACACGACCGGTCAGATCGGTGTTGGCACCCGCCCCCGCGATCACGGAGAATCGGTCGTTCGCGAGAAGGATCAGGCCCTTTCGATCGATCACGACGATGCCGCCCGAGAACACGTTGAATGCCTGTCGAATACGCTCGGGTACAACGGACGATGGATCGAGGTTGCGCAGTACGCGCCTCAGGTACAGCGAGAAGGCGATGAAGCAGGCCAATCCCAGTCCGATCACGAACGGGATCAGCGGGTTGCTCAGGAGAGCGATCGCATTGACCTCGGGCAGGTCGCGGAACCAGATATGAATGTGCCCCCAGGTTCCGGCCGAAGTCTTCAATGGCACCCGATAGGCCTCTCTGGCGTCTTCGGCTGCGGCCGGGGGTAGCGTGGGTACGCGCCGGTCGGATACCACGCGGCCGTCTTCGCGTTCGACACTGATGCGAGCGATCAGCGGATCGCGGACGAGGGCCAGCGAAAGCGATCGCGAGAGACTTTCGTCATGGCCGGACTCGATCATCAGGGCGACCTGTTGCGCGATGCGTTCCGCCGACTCCGTGCGTTTGCGGTTCGTCTCGCCGAGCGGATCGGGAAAGACGCGAAACACGAGGTCGAGCAGCAGCGTCAGCGCTACGACCAGCGAGGCCAGCCCGAGGCCGATTCGCACCGGCGGGCTCAGCCGGGGTAGTCTTCGTGGTCTTTTCGTCGGTTGTCCGGTCATGGGTGCAGTCGTGTCCGGATGGAGGGCGACATCGATGGCCGTGGCATCAGGACTCGAAGTCGATCGACAGCATCGGGCGACCGACGATCCTCCAGCCCGGCCGGAGTGCCGCAGGCGCTGGTTCGTCGTTCTCGTCCTCGCCGGGAGCCTCGGCAGTGGCGAGTCGATCGGTCGGGAGCACGTAGAGAGGGTCGAGGTTCCTCCAGATGGGGACGGAGGCGAGCAGTGCGAGGGTGATCCCGCCGCTACGGGCGGCCCAGAACACCATGCCAGTCGATGCGAGCAGGCCGGTGATGTAGGCCCCGTCGATCGGCCCCAGCATGAATCCTTCGTCGGGGGCCAGCGGTCCCTGCGTCGGACGGGCCGCCGCCGCCGTGCTCAGCCCGGCTGTCGGGGCTGGGCCGGCGCCGTCTGCCTGCACCACGACGACACGCTGGCGCCACTGGCGAACGATCTCGGCAAAGTCGCTGCGCGAGGCGGGCAAGTCCACGGGTAGCGCGCGCAACGAGACTGCCGCAGTCGTTTCGCTCGTCGCGAACGATGCCGGCAACAGCAGGCCGGAGGGATCAACGCCGCCGGCCGGGCGCGCAAATCCGAGGCCAGCCGCACCGAACCAGCCAGCGCCAGACGGCGGTCCCTGGGGCTGCAGCGCTGGCGTGACCGGGACCCGTGCCGGGGAGGGGCTGGAGTCGGCTGCTGGCGACGGAGCCGGCTCTGGCGGCGCCGAGGAGCGATTCGGCCCGGGCGGCAGGCCGCTGGAGTCCGTCGGCGACGATGCGGCGTCGGGGCGCGGATCGAACGAGGGGATGGTCGGGCCAGCGCCGGGCGGCTGCGCTGCGCCTGCGGAGGGATCGACGTAGGGTAATCCGGGAGACGTATCGGGCGAAGCAGCGCTCGGTACGGGCCCGACAGGGCCCGACGTGAGCTGCTCCGGCGTGCCGTAACCGTCCACCCAGCTGACCTGCACCGCGAGTGTCTGCCCGATATCTTCCGCGTCGGGGACGTAGGTGGCCGCGTTCGCGCCGGCGATGGGTGCCCCGCTCCGCACCCACTGGTAGGAGGGACCGGTGGCCAGCGTGCCCGGACCGTCGGGATCGACGATCCCTGAACGATCCGCCGCGAGGGATGTGCCAACGTTCGGCGTACCCGTGATCACCGGCAGGCCGCTGGGCGG
>JBIPNU010000495.1:0-2809 GCA_044370615.1 Burkholderiales bacterium | reverse complement strand
ACATGTTGCACACGGTCATGCGCCCTTCCATCGACAGCGCCTCGATCGCGGTGCCGGCGTATTCGATCGCGTGGTCGTTGGCGCCGTCCGCCCCGATGGTGGCGATGATCGACAGGATGAGATCCTTGGCCCATACGCCGAACCCCAGCCGGCCATCGACCCGGATGCGCAGGGTGGACGGGCGGCGCTGCCAGAGCGTCTGCGTCGCCATTACGTGCGCGAACTCCGAGGCGCCCACGCCGAAGGCGAGGCAGCCGAACGCGCCGTGGGTCGATGTATGCGAGTCGTTGCCGATCAGTGCCATGCCGGGCTGCACCAGGCCGAGTTCGGGCGGCACGACATGCATGATGCCCTGCTGCGCGTGGTCGATGCCGTAGAGGTGGGTGCCGTGGCGGCGCGCGTAGTCCTGCAGCTTCTCGACCATGCCGCGGATCTCGGCCACCGGGATGCCGGCGAGGCCCTGCGCGCGCCCGGTGGTGGGCACGTAGTGGTCGGTGAAGCACCACACCTGCCGCGGCCGCAGCACGCGGCGGCCGGCGGCCTCGAGCGCGACGAAGGCGTGGTAGGTGTTCTCCTGCGCGATCGCGCGATCGATGTAGAGCAGCGACTCGTCCTCGTCGGTGAGGATGTGGTGGCGCTGCCAGATCTTCGAGAAGAGGGTTTCGGCCTGCATCGTCACTCCGGCTTGATTCGCGCCTGCTCGACGAGGCGGCCCCAGCGGGTCAGTTCGTTGCGGAAGAAGGCCGCGAACTCCTCGGGCGTGCTGCCGACCGGGTCGGCGCCCTGCGCGAGCAGCTTTTCGCGGATGCCGGGTGCCCGCAGCACCCGCGCGGACTCCTCGGAGATGCGTGCGACCACCTCGCGTGGCGTGCCGGCCGGCGCGAACAGCCCGGCCCATCCGCTGAACGAGTAGCCGGTCGCGCCGGCCTCCGCCATGGTGGGAATGGACTCCAGCCCCGGGAAGCGACGGTCGCCGGTGACGGCGAGGGCGCGCAGCCGGCCGCTGCGCACGTGCGGCAGCACCGAGGGCAGCGTGGAGAACATCATCGGTACGTGACCGCCGAGCAGGTCGGCCACCGCCGGGCCGCCGCCCTTGTAGGCCACGTGCACGATGTCCACGCCGGCAATCACCTTGTAGAGTTCGCCCGACAGGTGGGTGCCCGAGCCCTGTCCGGACGACGCGTAGGTGAGTTCGCCGCGGCGTCGCTGCGCGAGCGCGGTGAGTTCCTTGACCGACCGCACCGGCAGCGCGTTCGTGACCACCAGCAGGTTCGGCGCGTCGATGATCTGCGTGACGGGGGCGAAGTCGCGCAGCGGGTCGACGTTGATGCGCGACTGCAGGTGGGGGGCCACCGAGAACGAGACGGTGTGCGCGAGCAGGGTGTAGCCGTCGGGCGCGGACTTCGCGACGACTTCGGCCCCCACCATGCCCGATGCGCCCCCGCGGTTCTCGATGACGATCGACTGGCGCAGCGCCTCCTGCAGCCCCGGGGCCAGCGCGCGGGTGGCGAAATCGGAGATGCCCCCCGGCGGGAAGGCGACGATCACGCGGACCGGCTTGACCGGCCAGGCCTGGGCCTGCGCCGGCGCGCTCGCCACCGAGGTCAGTCCCGGCGCCGCGAAGAGGGCCGCGGCGAGGGTGAACGCGGGCCGCGCACGAGCAGGCCATGGCGTGCCCGAGTCGGCGGCGACGCGCGGCGGCGACTCGTGTGGACCGGGGTGGGCAGTCGGGACGGGCATGTCGAAGGTTCCTCCAGACGGGGGCTGCGCGCGGGGGGGCGCGCGCCGAGGGCGCGTGCGCGCGCGTCGCCGTGAGCCATCGGTCGCGCGGCAACGCGGGGTCGGTCAGCGGATCAGGACCGAGTCCTCCCGCCAGCGTGCCATGCGCGCGGGGTCGAGGTCGACCCCCAGCCCGCCCCCCGGCGGCAGGGCGAGCACGCCACGCGACAGGTCGGGTTTGTGCATGACGATGTCGTCGCGGGTCTTGAGCGGCCCGACGCACTCCACGCCGTCGATGACGTTCGCCGCGGTGGCCGCCACCAGTACCTCGGCCATCGTGCACACGCCCAGCCCGAAGCCGTGCCCGATCACGCAGGGCAGTCCGGCCGCCTCGGCGGTGGCGATCATGCGGCGGGTGGCGAGCATCCCGCCCTGCTTCATCACCTTGACCTTCACGATATCGGCAGCATTCGCGCGGATGATCGCGATCAGGCTCGCGTGGTCGAGCAGCGCCTCGTCGGCCATCAGCGGCACGCCTGCCGCGTTGGCCCGCGCGCGCACGCGCGCCATCGCGGCGAGGTCCTCGCCCGGCACCGGCTGCTCGTAGAGCTGCAGGCCGACATCGCGCGAACCCTCGACGAAGGCGATCGCGTCGGCCTCGCCGTACCCCTCGTTGCCATCGGCGCGGATCGCGAAGTCCGGGCCGGTCGCCTCGCGCACCGCGCGCACGCGGGCGATGTCGGAGTCGACCTCGCCGCCGACCTTCACCTTGCAGGAACGGAAGCCGGCATCGCGCCAGCGCAGCGCCTCCTCGGCTGCCTGCGCAGGCGGAAGCATGCCGATCCAGGCGTTGAAGCGCACCTCGTCGCGGACCGCACCGCCGAGCAGCGTGGTGACCGGGATGCCGGCGCGGCGCGCGACGAGGTCCATGCAGGCCATCTCGATCGCGGCGCGCGCGTCGAGATGGTGGTCGTCGATCGCGGCCAGGGTGGCGAGCACGCGGTGCACGTTGGTCGAGGGTATGCCGATCAGCGCTGGTGCGAACCGATCGCGCGCGATCGCGTAGTGGTCGTCGACGGACTCCCGGGAA
>JBIPNU010000037.1:0-10603 GCA_044370615.1 Burkholderiales bacterium | reverse complement strand
CGAGGAAATCGCGCGCGCGATCGCCGCGCACCCGGTGGTGATCGTGTGCGGCGAAACCGGCTCGGGCAAGACCACGCAACTGCCGAAGATCTGCCTGGAACTCGGCCGCGGCTGCGCGGGGCTGATCGGACACACGCAGCCGCGGCGCATCGCCGCGCGCAGCGTCGCCGCGCGTATTGCCCAGGAACTCGGACGTCCGCTGGGCACCGACGTGGGCTATCGCGTCCGTTTCTCCGACCGCTCCTCGCGCGAGGGCTATATCCGGCTGATGACCGACGGCATCCTGCTCGCCGAAATCGCCAGCGATCGCGATCTTCGCGCGTACGACACGCTGATCATCGACGAGGCGCATGAACGCAGCCTGAACATCGACTTCCTGCTGGGCTACCTGCGCGGTCTCGTCGAACGACGCCCGGACCTGCGCGTGGTCGTGACCTCGGCGACGATCGACGCCGGGCGTTTCTCCCGCTTCTTCCGGGACGCGCCGGTGGTCGAGGTGTCCGGACGCCTGCATCCGGTCGAGATCCGCTATCGCCCGGCATCGGCACCCGAGGCGCCAGGTGGGGCGTCGGCGGCGAACCGCCGGGCGGGAGCCCGCCCGGCGGAGGCTGCGAAGGGGCAGGCCGGCGGTCGAGAGCCGGAGGAGGGCGAGGAGCGCCTGCAGGCACTGCTCGATGCGGTCGATGAGCTCGCGCGCGAGCGCCCGGCGGGGGGGCTGGCCGCCGGCGACCTGCTGGTGTTCCTGCCCGGAGAGCGGGAAATCCGCGAGGCGGCCGAAGCGCTGCAGCGCCATCACCCGCGCGGCTTCGAGATCCTGCCGCTCTACGCGAGGCTGTCGGTGGAGGAGCAGGAGCGCGTGTTCCGCTCGGGCGGCCAGCGGCGCATCGTGCTCGCGACCAATGTCGCCGAGACCTCGCTCACCGTGCCCGGCATCGGCTACGTCGTCGACACCGGGCTCGCGAGGGTCAAGCGCTACAGCTATCGCAGCAAGGTCGAGCAGCTGCAGGTCGAGCCGGTATCTCAGGCCTCGGCTCGCCAGCGCGCCGGTCGCTGCGGTCGGCTCGCGCCGGGCGTGTGCATCCGGCTCTACGACGAACCGGATCTGCTGTCTCGCCCCGAGCATCCCGATCCGGAAATCCAGCGCAGCTCGATTGCCGCGGTGATCCTGCGCATGAAGGCGCTGGGGTTGCCCGAGATCGCCGACTTCCCGTTCATCGATCCGCCGAGCACCCGCGCGGTGGCCGACGGCTACCAGCTGCTGTCCGAACTGGGCGCGCTGGATGCGGCGGGCGAGCTCACCGCGGTGGGACGCGAACTCGCGCGCTTTCCGACCGACCCGCGGCTCGCCCGTATCCTGGTCGCGGCGCGCGAGGCCGGATGCCTGGCCGAGGCGCTGGTGCTGTGCGCGGCCCTGTCGGTGCAGGATCCGCGCGAGCGTCCGTTCGACCGCGTCGAGGCGGCGGACCGGGCACATGCGGAGTTCGCCGATCCCGCATCGGACTTCCTGTCGCTGCTCGCGCTCTGGCGCTTCCATGCCGAGGCGCTCGCGCAGCGCGCCTCCCGCCGCCGACATGCCGAGGCGATGCAGGCGAGGTTCCTCTCGCCGCGCCGGCTGCGCGAGTGGACCGACGTGCATGCGCAGCTCGCAGCCACCGTCGCCGAGCTGGGCTGGCGGGTGAACGAGGCGCCGCCGCCACCCGAGGTGCTGCACCGCGCCCTGCTCGCCGGGTTCATCGGCCAGGTGGGCCTGAAGCTCGACGAGGGCGAGGGCTACGTCGGTGCGCGCGGCATCCGGTTCGTGCCGCATCCGTCCTCGGGGCTGCGCAAGGCGCAGCCGCGCTGGGTGTTCGCGGCCGAACTCGTCGAGACGACGCGGCTCTATGCGCGCACGATCGCGCGCACCGACCCGGAGACGGTCGAGCGGGTGGCCGGCGATCGGGTGCGTCGGGAGCACTTCGACCCGCACTGGGACGTCGAACGCGGCACGGCCATCATCTGGGAACGGGTCACGCTGTACGGCCTCACGCTGGTGGCCCGGCGCGCGGTGCAGTATGGCCGGATCGATCCGGCTGGGGCGCACCGACTGTTCGTGCGCGAGGCGCTGGCCGCGGGCGCATGGCGGCCGGTCGGGCGGATGCCGGCCTTCCTCGCGCACAACGATCGCCTGCTGCGCGAGGTCGAAGCGCTGGAGCACAAGGCGCGGCGCCGCGACGTGCTGGTGGACCCGGAAGTCATCGCGGAGTTCTACGCGAAACGGGTGCCGGAAACGGTGCACAGCGTCGCGGGCTTCGAGGCGTGGCGACGCGAGGCGGAGGCGGGCGAGCCGCGGCGGCTGTTCATGGCGCGCGATGACCTGATGCGCCACGCGGCGGCGCGCGTCACCGTGGAGCTCTACCCCGACCGCATCGAATCAGGGGGCGAGCGGCTGGCGCTTGCCTACCGGTTCGAGCCGGGGCATCCCCTCGACGGGGTCACCGCGCGCGTCCCGCTGCAGGCGCTCAACCGAATCGATCCCGGGAAGCTCGACTGGCTGGTACCGGGCCTCGTGCGCGAGAAAGTCGCCGCGTGCTTCAAGGCGCTGCCCAAGGCGCAGCGCCGCGCGCTCGTGCCGGTGCCCGAGCAGGTCACTCGTTTCCTCGAGTGGGCGGACGCATGCGAGGATGGCCGCGGAGCCTTCGCTGCGAGCATTGCCGAGCACGTGCGGCGCGAGGCGGGCACCGCGCCCCAGGAGGGCGGGTGGTGTTCGCGGGCGCTGCCCCCGCACCTGCAGATGAACTACCGGGTCGTCGATGCGGCCGGGGAGGAACTCGGCTGTGGCCGCGACCTGGCGGCGTTGCGCGCGCGGTTTGCCGAGGCGGCGCAGCTCGCGGTGTCGGCTGCCGACGAGGGCTTCGAGCGCGGCGGCATCACGCGATGGGATTTCGGTGACCTGCCAGCCACGCTCGCAGTGGGTCGGGAGGGTCGTCGCTTCGAGGCCTGTCCGGGCCTGGACGATCAGGGCGACAGCGTCGCGCTGCGCCTGTTCGACACCGAGCAGGCCGCGCAACGCGCGACGCGAGCCGGGGTGGTGCGCCTGCTGCGGCTCGCGCATCGCGAACCGGTACGCATGCTCGACAAGCGCGTGCGCGACCAGAAGGAGGCGCTGCTCGCCCTGCGCGCGGTCGCGGGCGTGGAGGACTGGTCCGAGGACCTGATCGGCCTGATCGTGGACCGGGCCGGCATCGGCGACGACCCGCTGCCGCGCGACGCGCGCGCGTGGGATCTGCAGTGCGGCCGCCTGCGCACCCGCCTGCCCGCGGTTGCCGACGCGGCGCTCAGGGCCTTCGCGGCCATCGGCGAGGCCTATCAGCGCGTGGCCCCGCGCCTTGCGCAGCCGCCCGCCGCGCTGGCGCGACCCGCTGCCGATGCGCGGACGCAGCTCGGGCGGCTGGTGTACAAGGGCTTCATGTCGGCGACGCCCTGGGAGCAACTCGCGCACCTGCCGCGCTATCTGAAGGCGATCGAACTGCGACTCGACAAGTATCCGGCGAATCCCGATCGCGACCGGCGCCATGCGGAGACCATCGCCGCCTTCTGGCGTCGGCTGGAGCCGCGGCTCGCCGCGCGCGCGCCCGCCGGGGAGCCGGATACGCGCTGGCAGTCGCTGCGCTGGCAGGTGGAAGAACTGCGGGTGTCGCTGTTTGCCCAGGAACTGCGCACGCCCGCGCCGGTATCGATCAAGCGCCTGGAGAAAGCCTGGGAGGCGCTCGCGGCATGAGCGCAGCGCCCGAGGCTGCCCGGCCGGTGGAGGGCGAGGCGGTCGATCGCGGACCGCCAGGCGCCGGGGTGAGCGTCTCGGTCGCCGTCGGCGTTGCCTTTGCCGTTCAGCTCGGCGTCTCCTTCGCGGTGTTCTCCCCGCCGGTGCTCGCTCCGGCCGCGCATGGGTCGATCGGCGTGTCCGCGACGGCGGTCGGCATGTTCACCTCGCTGGTGTACCTGTTCGCCGCGACCGCCGCGCTGTCGAGCGCTGGACCGGTCGCGCGGTTCGGGGCGCTGCGGGTGAGCCAGGCCTGCCTGCTGCTCGCCGGCACCGGGATGGCGCTGGCCGCGACCGGATGGCTGCCGCTGGTGCTGCTGGGGGCAGTCCTGATGGGGCTGGGCTACGGACCGGTCACCCCCGCCTCCGCGATCATCCTGATCTCCTCGTTACCCGCCCGCGTGCGATCGCTCGGTTTCTCGATCAAGCAGACCGGAGTCCCGGTCGCGGCCGGGGTCGGTGGGCTGTTGCTGCCGGCGATGGTGGTGAGCGTGGGATGGCGCGGAGCGGCCCTGTTCGTGGCGGCGGCCTGCGTGCTGATCGCGATCGGTTGCCAGCGACTGCGCCCGCGGATGGATGCCGCGCTGGCAGGGCGCGCGCCGCCAGGCTCCGGATCGCCGCTGGGCTCGCTGCGGCTCGTGTACGCCTCGGCCACGCTGCGCCAGCTGGCAATCGGCTCGTTCGTGTTCGCCGGCATCCAGATGTGCGTGGTCACCTATCTCGTGGTGTTCCTCGTGGGCGAGGGGGGATTCGACCTCGCGGTCGCCGGTCTCGCGATGACGGTGGCGATGACCGGTGGAGTACTGGGTCGCCTCGCCTGGGGCTGGGTGGCCGACACCTGCCTCAGCCCGTCGCGCACGCTGGCGCTGGTAAGCCTGCTGATGGGGCTGAGTTCGATCGGCTTCGTGCTGGTCGACCCGGCGTGGCCCGTGGTGGCCGTGCTGTCGCTCGCGTTCGTCGCAGGGGCTTCGGCGATAGCCTGGAACGGCGTGTTTCTCGCGGAGATCGCGCACCGCGCGCCCGAGGGAATGGCGACAGTCGCCACCGCTGGCACGATGTTCTGCACCTACGCCGGGGTGACCGTGTGGCCTGCCGTCTTCTTCGGGGTGCACGCGATCAGCGGGGGCTATGGCGCGGCGTTTGCGATGGTGGGCGTACTCGGGCTGGTCGGTGCGCTGCTGTTCGTGCGCGAGACGCGCTGACCGCCACCCGGGTGGAGCGGCGCGCGGCATCTCACGGGGTACGCGAGACGGCGTCGTGAATCGCCCGGCGCAGACGTGATGAGGGCGCGAATGCCCTTCGGCATCCGCGCCCGGGGGACTCGCGTACGCGGACCGCGAGCCCCGTGCTGCCGTGGCGGCGTTACTTCTTCGCCGCGTTCGGCGTCGCGCCGCCCTTCGCGTCGGCGCCGGGCTTGCCGCCTTTCGCGTCAGCCGGTGCGCTGCCGCCCTTCGCTTCGGTGGAGGGTTTCGTGGCCGGGGCGCTGCCACTCTTCGCGTCGGTGGCCGGCTTCGTGCTGGCCGGGGGCGTCGCGGGCTTGGCAGCCGCCGACGGCGTGCCGGCATTGGCCGCGGCGGGCCTGGCGGCAGTCGCGTTCGCCGGCTTCGCCGCGGTGCTGCCGCCGGTGGGCGCGGCATTGGCGGCGGCGGGGCGATCGTTGCCGGCGGGCCGGGTCGGGGACGCGGCGGTGGACTGCGCGAACGCGTGACCGGCGACGAACAGGCTGGCGATCAGGATCGGGAGGGTGCGTTTCATGGCGAGGTCCTTTCCTTGGTTGACGCAGGTGTCCTGCGTTGCCTCGAATAACGACCTCGGGAAAGCGCGCGTTGACGTTTTTGCACTGTGGGAACACGGGAATATTTTTCGCCTGACACCGAGGGTCGTGTCAACGCCGAGGCGTGCATCCCGTTACGCGCGCGAGCCATGAGCCATGAGCCATGAGCCATGAGCCATGAGCCACAAGCCACTCACCGTGATGCGCGAGCAAGGAGCGACGATCCGCGGGTCACGAATCAGGAGCCACGGGCCGCGAGCCACGGGCCATGGGTCGAGATCCACGACCCAGGGCTCCCCCGTCTCGACACGCGATGCCCGATGCCCGATGCGCGATGCGCGATACGCGATACGCAATACGCGATGCGGGACGCGCCGCGAGAGCCGAGCGACCCCTGCATGCGCGTGCGCATGCACGTCAGTGGCTCTGGTGAGGGTGCGCGGAAGCGGGTCAACCCGCACGGCGATCGTGCGTTGTGCGGTGTCTCGCGGCGCTACCTGGCATCGCGCGTGGCGCGCGACGGCGTGGAACTGAGCAGACGGTCAGCCAGCCAGTCGGCGACGAACGTGGCGCCGATCATCCGGTTGTCGCCCTGGCAGTGCTCGCTGCCCCCTTCCTCGGCGTCGAAGATGCGCAGGGTCCGGTCGGCCGATCCCGCGGCGGCGTGCAGCTCGCGCGCGCGCGCCACCGGCACGATGCTGTCGTTCGCGCCGTGCACCACCAGCAGCGGGCAGCGCAGGCGCGAGGCCACGCCCTCCAGCGTATAGGGTTCGAGCCGGCGCATCGCGGCGTCCATGTCCTCGACCCCCAGTACCCAGAGCAGGTGGAAGAATGGCGCGGACACGCGTGATCCGCCGCGCTCGAATTCGCGCCGGCGATGCTCCCAGACCGCGTGGTAGTCGTAGTGCCCACCCCAGCAGACACAGGCGGCGAAGCGCGGCTCGAACGCGGCCGCCCGAGGCGCGAAATAGCCGCCCATGCTGATGCCCATGATCGCGATGCGGTCCGGATCGACATCGTCGCGCGAGCACAGGTAGTCGAGTGCGGCGCGCGCCGGGACCTCCCAGTCGTGGCGGCCCGGCAGTCCCTGCAGCCGCAGCGTCTCGCCCTGGCCGGGCCCGTCGATCGCCAGCGTCGAGATACCGCGAGCCGCCAGTTCCAGTCCCCCGTACAGGATGCCCACCTCCTTGGTGCCATCCAGGCCGTTGAAGAACACGACCGCGGGCGATGGGCCGGCTCCGGCCTCCCGGGCCGCGGGCAGGTACCACGCCGGCAGCGTGGTGCCTTCGTAGGGAACGAGCACGCGCTGCGCGCGGGGATGGCACCGTGCCATGCCGTGGGCGAAGCAGTCGAGCCCGCGCCGGTAGACCGACAGCTTGCGCTCGCCCATGTGGAGGTAGCGCTCCCCGTAGCCGAAATAGGTGGCGGCATGCAGGAACCAGCGACCGGCGGTGAGCCGATGGCCGAGCGCGTCCTCGGCGCGGGCGCGCGCCTCGAGTCGCTCGCCCATCCGGGACCACTCCTCGCACCAGGCGTCGTTGTCGCCCTCGCGGCCGCGCAGACGCCGCCCGACCTGGTCGATCTCGCCCATCGCGGCGGCCCCGAAGGGCGCCATCTCGATCGCGGACATTACCCCCTGCGACCACATGTAGCTGCGCGGAAAGTACTGGAACCAGTGGCTCGAGCCGTGGGCGGTATCGGTCATCGCGAAACTCCGTGATGCGTGTCGACGGCGGCGCCGGTGAACGGTGCCTTCGGGTGCGGGGCGCGTGTGCGGGTGCTGGCGCGGGCGCCGGCAAGGACGAGAGGCGAGGGCGAGGGCGAGGGGCGCAGGGCACGCGGTCCGCGAGGGACGCTGCCGCGCGCGGGCGCGAGCCCGCGAGGCCGAGGCGTCAGCCGCCGCCCTTGACGCCGGACTCGCGGATCAGCTTTCCGTAGAAGTCGTGGTCGGCCCGCATCCGCTCGGCGAGCTGGGCGGGCGTGGCTGCGGTGATGCCCATGCCCTGCGCGGCCCAGATATCGCGCATCTCCGGGGTGGCCAGGATGCGCACCACCAGCGCGTTGATCCGCTCGACGATGTCGCGCGGGACGGCGGCCGGCGCGAAGATGCCGTGCCACCCGCTCGCCTCGTAGCCGGGCACGCCCGACTCGGCGAGGGTCGGGGCCGCGGGGATGGCCGGATCGCGGCGCGCACCGGTGGTGGCGATCACGCGAAGTTTTCCGGATTCGACCAGCGGGCGGATCACCGCGTAGCTGTAGAACATGAAGTCGATGCGCCCGCCCAGCAGGTCGGTGACGCCGGGCGGCCCGCCCTTGTAGGGCACGTGCAGCAGCTCGACCTTCGCCAGGCGCGCGAGCAGTTCACCGGCGAGATGAAACCCGCTGCCGGTGCCGGAGGACCCGTAGCTCACGAACCCTGGCTTCGCGCGCGCGATCGCGACCAGGTCGCGCACCGACCTGACCGGTACGCCCGGATGCGTGACCAGCACGTAGGCAAAGGCGCTCAGCTGCGCGACTGCCGCGAAATCGCGCAACGCATAGGGCAGGGCCGGATTGAGGTGGGGCGTGCTGGTGAGCGACGAGCTCGGGGCGACCAGGAAGGTGTAGCCGTCGGGGGCGGCGCGCGCGACGAACTCGTTGGCGATCACCCCCGTGGCGCCCGCGCGGTTCTCCACCAGCACCGGCTGGCCGAGCTGCTCGGCCAGCCGCGCGGCGACCGGACGGGCGAGCACGTCGACGGTGCTGCCCGGCGGGAAGCCCTGCACCAGGCGCAGCGGTTTCGCGGGCCAGCCCTGCGCTCGCGTGGCGGGCGCGATCGCCGCGATCGCCGCGATCGCCAGCAGGCCGGTACACAGGGCGCGCACATGGCGCGGGGCGCGATCACGCGGTTCGTTGCTCATCGGCAGCCTCCGGGGGGAGTCGCCGCAGCGGCGCTCCGTCGCGATGGTAGACCACCGGCCGGCCGGCTGCCGGTGACGGCGTCGCGCGCGCGGCGGTAAGCTCGGCACTCCCGTTGTCTTCCATCAGGATCCGCCGTGACCCAGCCCAGCGAAGCCGCGCGCCCCTTCCGCGTCGAGGAGGCCACCATCGACGACCTGCACCAGGCGATCCGCGACGGTCGCACCACCTGCGTGGACGTGGTGCGGCAGTACGTGGCGCGCGCCCGGGCCTACAACGGCTGCGCGAGCCAGCTGATCACCGCCGACGGCGCGGACCTGCCGCCGGCACCGGGCACCGTGCGCGCCGGCGCGCCGCTCGCGTTTCCCACCCGCACCCTGGCCGCTTCGGACTGGTTGCCCGATCTCGACCGCTACCGCGGGCCGCCGCTCGAGTTCGGCCGCATGGAGGCGACCGCCTCCGACCCCGAGGTCGCGCAGCAGTACGGGATGGTCGCGGGCCTGCCCCAGGCACCGGGCATCAACGCGCTGGCCACCCTCAACCTGCGCGGCGAGCGCTCGGTCACCTGCAAGGGCGAGTTCGACCGCCATCCTTCCCTCGGCCCGCTGCCGCCTGGTGCCCCGCCGGCCTGCGACGAGTTCCGACACCAGCCCGACGCGCTCGAGCGCGCCGCCGAACTCGACGCGCAGTACGGACGCAACCCCGACCTCGACGCGATGCCGATGTACGGCGTGGTGTTCTCGTTCAAGGATCCCTTCGACACGAAGGACATGCGCTCGACCGGGGGCGGCGATACCCGCTACGACATCGACTTCCCGGCGCGCGACCACGTGCTGGTCGACCAGCTGCGCCGCAAGGGCGCGATCATCTTCGCCAAGGCGGTCTGCACCGAATACAACGGACGCGCCCACGATCCCGGCGGCCCGCATTCGGCCTCGAAGGTGTTGCCCTCGACCATCGGCTACCAGCGCAGCACCTGGGGCGGCAACCCGTCCAACCCGTACGACACCACGCGCGCGGCCTCGCTCGGATCGAGTTCGGGCTCGGGCTCTTCGGTGAGCGCCAACCTGGTGATGGCGAGCCTGGGCGAGGAGACGCGGGCCTCCTGCCGCGGGCCGGCCAACCACAACTCGACCGCGCTGATCCTCCCGCACAAGGCGCTCATCGGTTTCGATGGCGGGGCCATCGGCGTGGACATCTACGTCGACCGCACCGGCATCCTCTGCCGCCGCCTGGGCGACTGCGCGAAGGTGCTCGATGCGCTGAAGGATCCCGAACGCGGCTACTACGACCCGCGCGACGAGTGGACCGCCATCCCGCGCTCGGCGGTGCTGGCGGACGGCTATGCCCGGCACGCGCGCGAAGCCGGCGCGGCGGGCTCGCTCGCCGGCCTGCGGCTGGGCGTGATCCGCGAGTCGATGACGGTGCCGCCCGGGTCGATGTCCGAGGTGCCGATCGTCGCTGCCGCCGCGCGCGAGATCCGCGAGGTGCTGGGCGCGCACCTGGGCGCGCGCCTGGTGGAGTCCTCGGATCCGCTGTGGACGCCCGATCCGCACTGCGAGCCGATGACGGTCGATTTCCGTCGCGCGCTCGCGCGACTGGTGCCGGTGTTCATGCCCGACCTGCTGTTTCGCCTCGGGACCGACGGCCTGCCGGTGTTCCGCGAGTTCGCCGAGTCGATCGAGCGCACCGAGTTCCAGCCGGGGCGCTTCTTCGGGTCGGGGTCGATGCGGCCGATCGACTATTTCGTCGCGCTGGCCGAGGGCACCCTCGCGCCGCCTGCCAACCTCGACCTGGGTACGGTCCAGCAGCAGGCGATGGCGATGGGTTTTCGCTATCACCTCGCCCAGTACCTCACCCGGCGCGCGGCCGACTGGGCGGCACGCGGGCAGCGCGAATCGGTGGTGGACTTCGCCACGCTCAACGCCCGCAGCAAGTTCTGGGGCGACGACCAGCGGGCGTGGTTCGCCAACTGGGAGGCGGTGCGCGACATGCGCAACCCGCTGGGCGAGCGCCAGGGCGTGGCCGAGCGCATCATGCTGCGCGAGATGCTGCGTCGGGTCGACATGATGGTGATGTACGAGAACCGGCTCGACGCGCTGGTGCGCCTGCATTCGCCCTACCCGCCGGCGAAG
>JBIPNU010000494.1:0-2814 GCA_044370615.1 Burkholderiales bacterium | reverse complement strand
CTCAAGACAGCGTGTCTACCAATTCCACCACGTGGGCCCTGACAGTACCGCCCGGCGCAACCGGCAGCACCCGACGAGGGTGACCGCCAGCCGAACCGACGGCGCGTATTCTCGCTTATTTTCGCCCGGCGCGTTCATCCGCCGCCGGGAAAATTTTCCGCCCCCGGATCGGTCGCCGCGATCACTTCGCCGGCAGTGCAGGCGTACCCGACGGCGAGGGCACCGACGGGTCGCCTGCCGGGGTCGGCGCGGCAGGCACCGGCACCGCTCCCGAGGGCGTGGGCACCGTCGGCGACGGGACGCTCTCCATCAGGCTGCGCGCGCGGGTGCTCTGGCTCCCGAGATAGGTGAGCAGCAGGCTGGTGCAGAAGAACACCGTGGCGAGGATGGCAGTGGCACGGCTCAGGAAGTTGGCCGAGCCGCTGGAGCCGAACAGGCTGCCGGCCGAACCGCTGCCGAAGGCGGCACCCATGTCGGCACCCTTGCCGTGCTGCAGAAGCACCAGCACCACGATGGCGCCGGCGGCAAGTACGTGGAATACCAGGATCAATCCCTGCAGCATCGTGATGACCTCCGTAGGTGCCGCGGCGGGCACAGCCCGGCAAAAGGGTGCAAGGGTAGCGGCCTCGGCCGGCAGGCGCCTTGCCGGTCGTTCAGTCGAACGCCCGGCAGATGGGTTCGAAATCCTCGATCGCGAGCGAAGCGCCCCCGATCAGCCCGCCGTCGATATCGGGCATCGCGAACAGTTCGCGGGCGTTGGCGGGCTTGACGCTGCCCCCGTAGAGCACGGTGGCCTGAGCCCCCGACGGCCCCAGCCGCCCGCGGATGAAGGCATGCACGGCCTGGGCCTGCTGTGGCGTGGCGGTGCGGCCGGTGCCGATCGCCCAGACCGGCTCGTAGGCGATGATGCCCTCGGCCAGCGCCCCGGCACCCAGCCGGGCGATGCAGGCGTCGAGTTGCGCACCGACGACCGCTTCGGTCCGGCCGCCCTCGCGCTGCTCGAGCGTCTCGCCCACGCAGACGATCGGCTGCAGCCCCGCGCCGGACGCGGCCGCCGCCTTCGCGGCCACGGTCGCGTCCGCCTCCCCGTGCAGGGCGCGGCGCTCGGAGTGCCCGACGATCGCCAGCGTTGCACCGAATTCCGCGACCATCCCGGCCGACACCTCGCCGGTGTAGGCCCCCTGAGAGTGCTCGCTCAGATCCTGCGCGCCCCAGGCGATCACGCTGCCGCGCAGCGCCTCGCCCGCCTGGGCGAGGTAGGGGAACGGCACGCACACCCCCACGCGGCAGGACAGCCCGGCAAGGCGTTCGCGCAACGACGACAGCAGGCTCGCGTTGGCCGCAAGCCCCCCGTGCATCTTCCAGTTGCCCACCACCATGCGGGTCCGCATCGTCCGCGCTCGACCGAGGGAAAACCCGCGATTCTAGGGGCAGGCTCGACGCGGGTCAACGCGGCGGGCACCCGTGGCGCGGCGGTCAGCCGAAACGACCGGTGATGTAGTCCTCGGTTTCCTTCCGCACCGGCTTGATGAAAAGCGTTTCGGTCATCCCGAACTCCATCAGCTCGCCGAGGTACATGTAGGCGGTGTAGTCGGACACGCGGGCCGCCTGCTGCATGTTGTGCGTGACGATCACCACGGTGTAGTCCTGCTTGAGCTCGTTGATCAGCTCCTCGATCTTCGCGGTGGAGATCGGGTCGAGCGCCGAACACGGCTCGTCGAGCAGCAGCACCTCGGGCCGGATCGCGATGCCGCGGGCGATGCACAGGCGCTGCTGCTGCCCGCCCGACAGGCTGGTGCCGCTCTGGTGCAGCTTGTCCTTGACCTCGTTCCACAGCGCCGCCCGGTTGAGCGCCCATTCCACCCGCTCGTCCATCTCGGAGCGCGGCAGCGTCTCGAAGAGGCGCACGCCGAAGGCGATGTTCTCGTAGATGGTCATCGGGAACGGCGTGGGCTTCTGGAACACCATGCCCACCCGCGCGCGGATCAGCGAGACGTCGTCGCGGGTGGTGAGGATGTCCGCGCCGTCCAGCAGTACCTTGCCCTCGGCGCGCTGCTCGGGGTAGAGCTCGTACATCCGGTTGAAGACCCGCAGCAGGGTCGACTTGCCGCAGCCGGAAGGGCCGATGAAGGCGGTCACCCGCTTCTCGGGGATTTCCAGGTTGATGTCCTTCAGCGCGTGGAAGCTGCCGTAGTAGAAGTTGAGGTTGTCGACCCGGATCTTGGTCGGCGAGGGTGCGGGGGCGGTCCTGTCGACCGCGGCAATGGCAATGTCGGTCACGGCTCAATCCTTCTTGCGGAACAGCACGCGGGCGATGATGTTGAGGGCGAGCACCCCGATCGTGATCAGGAACACGCCGGCCCAGGCAAGGTTCTGCCAGTTCTCGAACGGACTGAGCGCGAACTTGAAGATGGTCACCGGCAGGTTGGCGGTGGGCTCGAGCAGGTTCATCGTCCAGAACTGGTTCGACAGCGCGGTGAACAGCAGCGGCGCGGTCTCCCCGGCGATGCGGGCGACCGCCAGCAGCACACCGGTCACCACCCCCGCACGCGCCGCCTTCAGCGTGACCTGCATCACCACCTTCCACTTCGGTGCGCCCAGCGCGTAGGCCGCCTCGCGCAACTGGTTGGGAATCAGCTGCAGCATGTTCTCGGTGGTGCGTACGACCACCGGGATCACGATGAGCGCGAGCGCCAGCACGCCGGCAAACCCCGAGAAGGTCTTCATCTTCGCCACCACCACCGCGTAGATGAACAGGCCGATCACGATCGACGGCGCGGAGAGCAGGATGTCGTTGACGAAGCGCGTCGTCTC
>JBIPNU010000493.1:0-2817 GCA_044370615.1 Burkholderiales bacterium | reverse complement strand
GGGATGAACACAGGCTGGGCGCCGATCCGCCGACTGCCGCGCTCGCCGCCGCCGGCTCCGCATCGCCCTCCCGGGCCCCACCCGGTCGCGGCGTGCGGCGGGCTCCACGGTCCCCGGCAGCGGGCAGGCGCATCCTGCGCCCCCGGTGCCACGCGGGAAGCCCGGCGTGCGCCGGAGGCCCCCGCCTCGGCGGAGCTGGACGCGCAGCGCGCGCCTCGCGCCCGTATCCGCGGCGCGCGGGGCGTGTCGGCGATGGCGGCGCGCGCTGCGCCGCCTCCGCTCACTCGGCCTTGAGACCGGCCTCGCGCACGAGCTTCGAGAACCGGTCGGTCTCGTCGCGGATGTACTTCGCGAAGGCTTCAGGCGTGCTGCCCGTCGGAATGATCCCGGCCTCGTTGTGGCGCTGGATGATCTCGGGCAACCGGAGCACGCGGTTCACCTCGGCGTTCATCCGGTCGATGATCGGCCGGGGGGTGCGCGCAGGGAAGAACACGCCGTACCAGTTTCGCACCGCGAACCCGGGCACCCCGGATTCGGCCATGGTCGGGATGTCGGGGAACAGCGTGGTGCGCTCGGGCATGGTGAAGGCGATCGGCCGCAGCTTGCCGGCCTTCCAGTGCGGCAGCGCCGATACCACGGTCGCGAACGAGATCGTGATGTTGCCGGCGAGCAGGTCGAGCATCGCCGGACCGCCGCCCTTGTAGGGCACGTGCACCATCTGGATGCCGGCCATGCGGTTCATCATCTCGCCGGCCAGGTGGTCGGCCGCACCCATGCCGGAGGAGCCGAAGGTGACCTTGCCCGGGTTCTTCCTGGCGAGGGCGATCAGGTCCTTGACGTTCTTCACCGGCATCGACGGATGCACCACCAGGAAATTCATCACCACCGAGGTCTGCGACACCGGCGCGAGATCCCGGATCGGGTCGACCGGCAGCTTGCCGTAGAGCGCCGGATTGACCGCGATGTTGCCGATCGTCCCCAGCACCATCGTGTAGCCGTCGGGCTCGGACTTGGCCGCGAGTTCCACGCCGATGTTGCCGCCGGCACCGCCGCGGTTCTCGACCACCACCTGCTGGCCGAGGCCCTCAGACAGGCGCGGCGACATGGTGCGGCCGACGAGATCCGTGCCGCCACCGGGCACGAAGGGCATGATGAAGCGGATCGGCTTGACCGGGTACTGCTGGGCATGGGCGGGGACCAGCGGGAGCAGCAGGGCTGCGGCGACAGGAAGCAGGCGGACGGGGGTCATGGGAGCGCTCCGGGGCGTGCAGGCGGGAAAACAGGCGGTCGTGGCGAGGCGCAGCGGCACCTGCGCGCTTCGCTCTCGGCGAGGCGCGAAACTCTATCAGCAGCCATCGGCCGTCGGGCGCGCCACGGCGCTGACCGCGAGCAGGATGCATGCCCGGCACCTGGCGGGACCCGCCCTCGCCCGACCGACCACCCTCGCCGGCGCGGCCCGCGATCGTTGACCGGCCGCGGACTGTCGGGTCCGGGCGGCGCAGGGGTTGGCGACGGCGAGGGCGTCGACAGGCAGGCCGCCGGGAGGGCGGCCAGCGAACAGTCGGGTGCGCGGGCAGCGCCTCACGAGCGCCCCTGCAAGGCGCAGGCAGCCCCGGGACCGACGCCCGGGTGCCGACCGGCTCGCGCCTGCGCGTACGCGAGGTCCGGTCAGTCCACCGTCGCGCCGGATGCGCGGACCAGCGGCCCCCAGCGCTGGATCTCGGAGGCGATGAAGCGGCCGAACTGCTCGGGCGACATCGGTGCCGGCTCCCCCCCTTCCGCCGCGATCCGCTCGCGCACGTCGGGCAACTGCAGGATCTTCACCAGCTCCGCGTTGAGCCGTCCGACGATCTCGCGCGGCACGCCGGCGGGCGCCAGCACCCCCCACCAGTTCACCAGCACGAAATCCGGGAATCCGGATTCGGCCAGGGTGGGCACCTCCGGCATCACCGCCGCACGGGCGGCGCCGGTGGTGGCAAGCGCACGCAGGCGACCGGAGCGCACCTGCCCGAGCACCGGCGGCAGGGTGCTGAACAGCATCGTGATCTGCCCGCCCATCACGTCGGTCATCGCCGGCACGTTGCCCTTGTAGGGGACGTGGGTCATCCGCGCGCCGACCGCGATCTTCAACTGCTCGCCGGCCAGGTGGCCGGTGGTGCCGTTGCCCGGCGAGCCGAAGGTCAGTTCGTCCGGCCGCTTGCGGGCGAGCGCGGCGAGCTCCTTCACGGTGCGAACCGGCAGCGCGGGATTCACCACCAGCACGCTGGGCGCCGACACCGCGTTGGTGATCGGCGAGAAGTCGCGCACCGGGTCGTAACCCAGCTTCCGATAGAGCGCCGGGGCCACCGCGAGGTTGGCCGCCTGCCCCATCACGAGGTGATAGCCGTCGGCCGGCGCGCGCGCAGCCGCCTCCAGGCCGATGGTGCCGCCGGATCCGGGCCGGTTCTCGGCCACCACCGACTGGCCCAGGCGCTCGGAGAGCTTCTGCACCAGCACCCGCGACATCACGTCGGTGCCGCCCCCGGGCGGAAACGGAATGATCCAGCGGATCGGCTTGGCCGGCCACGCCTGCGCCTGCACCTCGCCGGTCGCGACCGTGAAGCCGGCCACGGCCAGCACGGCCGTCGCCAGGCCAGCCACCCCGCCGGCGCGGAGCCGGCATCGGTCATGCATCGCCGCGGCGGGCGTGGCGCGCCCGCGCGCCCCTGCCGGCAACCCGCCCTCATGCGCATGACGGAAGGTGTTCGCGCCCGCCCTGCCGGGATTCCGACTCATGGCTGCTGACTCCGGTCGATTGCGCACTGGCTCGCCCGCGAG
>JBIPNU010000492.1:0-2822 GCA_044370615.1 Burkholderiales bacterium | reverse complement strand
GCATCCCGGAGCCCCGGGGGAGTCCTGTTCCCGATGCGCGAGCCGCCGGCAGGCCCCACCGACCAGGCCTCGCACGCGCCCGGCGCGGGGGGTCATTCGGGGCGGATCCCGGCGTCCTTCACGAGCTTCGCCCACTTGGCGAGTTCAGCGCGCACGAACGCGGCCGCCGCCGGCTGGGCATTGCCGACCGGATCGTTGCCGACCTTGGCCAGCGCCGCGCGCAGTTCCGCCGACTGCAGCGCCCGCACGATCTCGGCGTGCAGTCGCGAGACCACCGGCGCCGGCGTGCCGGCGGGCACGAACACGCCCTGCCAGAGTTCCACCTCGAAACCGGGGAAGCCCGCCTCGATCATGGTCGGCAGTTCGGCAAGCGCGGGTACCCGCTTCGAGCCGGTCGTGGCGAGCCCCACCAGCCGGCCCTCGCGGATGAACGGGATGGCCGCGGCGATCGAGGAGAAGGTGAGCTGCACGTTGCCCCCGACGAGGTCCTGCATGGCCGGGCCGCTGCCCTTGTAGGGCACGTGCACGATGTTCTGCGCGATGCGCGACTTGAAGAATTCGCCCGCCATGTGCGGCGTGGTACCCACGCCGGCCGAGGCGAAGGCGAGGCTGCCCGGCTTCGCCTTCGCGGCCGCGACCAGGTCCTGCACGCTGCGCGCCGCCACCTTCGGGTTGATCGCGAGCACCAGCGGCGAGGAGGTGGCCACGGTGACGGTGACGAAGTCGCGCAGCACGTCATAGGGCGGCTTGGGCTGCAGGCTCTGGTTGATGACGATCGCCGGGTCCATCACCAGCAGCGTGTAGCCGTCGGCACCGGCGCGCGCGGCGACTTCCGTGCCGACCATGCCACCGGCGCCCCCCCGGTTGTCGATCACCACCGGCTGGCCCACCTGCTCGGACAACCGCTGGCCGAGGTTGCGACCGACGAAATCGACCACGCCGCCGGGCGCGTAGGGCACGACGATGCGCAGGCTCTTCGCCGGGAACTCGCTGCCCTGGGCCAGGACCGCGGGCGCGAGCAGTGCCGCGCCGAGCACGGGCAGACCGCCGGTCGCCAGGCGGCGCATGCGCGCGAGGAAGCACGACCCGCGGCCGGCATCGGCGGCGCCGCCGCCGGCGCGGGAGGGAAGGGACGGTCGGTATGCGATCAAGGCCGGTCTCCGGTAGGAACGCGCGAGCCGGCATCGTACGCCGAACGTCGCGCGCGCACCCGGGCCTCGAGGTCGAAGAGCGCCGGGTCGTCGATCGCGTGCTCGCGCAGGCAGCGTGCGGTCTCGTACAGGTAGTCGGCCGCGCTGCCCAGCCGCCCGGACGCGGTGGCGAGCACCTCGACCACGGTCGCCGCCGGCAGCCGCCCCGCGTAGTGCGCACCGTCGGGCCGGGCGATGAAGGCGAGCGCGCGCAGCGTCGACCCGTGCCCATCGGTGACCTCGACGAAGCGCGGATCGTAGGAGCCCAGCGTCATCTCGCGGCGCCAGATCAGCGTGAGTTCCTCGCGAACGTGCTCGGCCGGGATGCGGAAGGCAAACCCGTCGCAGGCACCGCCGTCGTCGAGGGCGAGCATCAGCCCGGGATACTGCGCGGTGCCGCGGCCCATGCGCGACCACAGGCAGAAGCGCCGGTGCAGGTCGCGCGCCCGGGCAGGCCGCCGCTCCGCGAAGAGAAACAGCGGATTCCAGATGAGCGAACCGTAGGCGAACAGCCACAGGTCGCCGCCGGCACCGGTCACCGCCGCCTCGAGCGAAGCCTCGTAGGCCTCGCGCGGCATCAGGGCGAGCTCGGGATGGTGGCGCTCGTAGTTCCGACGCAGCAGGTCGGCTTCGAGGTCGGCACGCGTGAGCGGCATGGCGGGTCCGGGCTGGGGGAGAACATGTCCTCCCCCAGCATAACGGCGAGTTCGCCGGCGGGTTGACCCTGCTCCCTGCGCAAGCCCCCGGCGAGCCTGCGCATTCGCCGGCGGCCTGCCGGCGCGCGTCGGCGACTCGCCAGCGCGCCCCCTCCCGCGCGCAGAGGCCGACCGGGCAATCCCGGTAGCGGCCGCCCTCCGCGGTTTGCCCCGGCCCGCCTCCCGGGGCGCGCGGCGGCTCGCGCCGATCGCGGGTCCGGCGTAGGCTGCGGGCTCGCCCGACCCGGGCACCCCACGCTCCCAGGAGACATTCGTGAACCTCACGCTCTTCTACGCCCCCAACGCCTGCTCGCTGGTGCCCTATGTCACGCTCACCGAGGCGGGCGCCGCCTTCGGGGTCCGCAACGTGAATACCGGCACCCAGGAGCAGAAGAGCGCCGACTACCTCGCGATCAATCCCAAAGGCAAGGTGCCGGTGCTGGTGATCGACGGCGAGCCACTCACCGAGAACGTCGCGATCCAGCAGTTCATCGCGCGCCGCTTCCCGCAGGCCCGCCTGCTGCCCACCGACGGTCTCGCCGAGTTCCGGGCGATCTCGCTGATGGCCTGGTTCGCCTCCACCGTCCACCCGCACCTCACCCCCCACGCGCGACCGGGCAACTACGTCGACGATCCGGCCGCCTACCCCGCGGTGCAGCGCGTGGCGAAGCAGGCACTGTGGGCAGACCTCGCGATCGCCGAGCGACTGCTCGCCGGCCGCGAGTGGTTCTTCGACCACTTCACCGCGGTCGACGCCTATTTCTTCTGGTGCTTCCGGCGCGCCGGTCAGTTCGGCTTCGACCTGTCCGGGTTCGCTGCCTGCTGCGCGCACTTCGAGCGCATGCACGAGCGCCCCAGCGTGCAGGCGGTGCTCGCCTACGAGCGCGACGTGCTCGCGCAGTTCGCCGCGCGCGCGGGCTGAGTCCCGGGCCGACGG
>JBIPNU010000036.1:0-10629 GCA_044370615.1 Burkholderiales bacterium | reverse complement strand
GCATTGCGCGGCTTCTCGCCGAAGATGAACTCGACCATCCGTCCCCTCCATCGCCGCATGGCCCGCGGCCTGAGCGCCACCGCCCTGTTGGCCGCGGCCATGTTCGCGATGGCCGGGCATGCGGCGCAGCCGCGTGCGCCAGACACCGAGGAGCTGTCGGTATCGGTCGGCTCCTGGCTGTGCGAGCGCTACCTGCCCGCCGTCGGCGTCTCAGGTGCGGGGGCCCGGCGCATCGTCGACGCGGTCGAGCCCTTCGCGCTCGGCTATGTCGCCGGCGTGGCGGATGCGACCGGGCGCGCGCTGCCGGATACCGCCGAGGTCGAGCGCCGTATCCTCGCGCTGCTCGCCGAAGGCTGCCGCGTCGACGCCGGACGCGCGATCCGCGACGTGACGCTGCTCGCCGGCCGCACGATGACCGAACCGGGCGCGGTCGTCGCATCCCCCGGCGCGCCGCATCCGGGCCCGGGACGGTCCGCCTGCGCCGCCTGGCTATCCGCCCGGGCCGGTACCGGCGCGCCGCGCGAGGACAACTGGGCCGAAGGTTACGTCAACGCGCGGTTCGAGCGCGCTGGCCGCGGCCTGATCCCCACCGCCCGCAACCGCGCACGCGTGCTCGAGCGGGTAAGCGAGGCCTGCGCGGCGACCCCCGCCGCGACGGTACGCGAAGCGGCGCGACGCGCGGCCGAGCAGACACTCGCGGCTTCCGGCACCTCCGGGTGACCCGCCGCCTTCCCCCAACCCTCCCTCCCCAGAGAACGACGGAGTCCCCGATGGCCGAACGCCCCGAAGACCACATGCCCGAACCCGTGATGGACGGCGATGCCCTCTGTCGCGAGGAAATCTATACCGACGGCAAGGTAGGCACACTGCGCTGCATGGTCCCGGTGAAGCTCGACGGCTCCACCGATCCGGCGCGCCCGCTGCGCTTCGTGGGAGAGGCGCAGATCCTCACGCCGGCAGGCGCGCTACCGCTCTCCTTCGACGTTCCGGGCGAAACGCTCGCCGAAGCCGTGCACAACTACGCCGACGCGGCCCGCGAGGGCATCGAGCGCGCGGTGCGCGAGATCCAGGAGATGCGCCGCCAGGCTGCCTCGGGGCTGGTCATCCCGAAAGGCCCGATCGGGCCTGGCGGCCTGCCGGGCGGCGGCGGCGGCGGTCGCATCCAGATGCCCTGAACGCCGGAGCGCGGCGGGTTTCGATCGCGACCCGCCACGCGGCCCGACCCGGGTCGGGCCAGCACCCGATCAGGGCAGCTCGACCTCGAGGTTGTCGATGAGCCGGGTGCGGCCGAGGCGGGCGGCTGCCAGCACGACCAGCCTCCGGTCGGCGGCCGTGGCGGGCTGCAGGTCGCTCTGCCGGCGGACGGCGAGGTACTCGGGCTGCCAGCCGCGCGCCGACAGCACGTCGAGACTCTCGCGCTCGATGCGACCGTGCAGCTCTCCCGCCAGCACGCGGGCCCGGGCGCGCTTCAGCTGGGCGTAGAGCTGTGGCGCCTCGGCACGCTCGCTCGGCGACAGGTAGGTGTTGCGCGAGGATAGCGCCAGCCCGTCGGCGGCACGTACCGTCTCGGCGGGAATGATCTCGATCGGCAGGGCGAGCTGGCGCACCATGTCGCGCAGCACGATGTACTGCTGGTAGTCCTTCTTGCCGAACAGGGCGGCATGCGGACGCACCATGTTGAACAGCTTGAGCACGACGGTGGCGACGCCGCGGAAGTGCCCCGGGCGCACGGCGCCATCGAGCACGTGCTGCAGCGCCGAGGGCTCGACCACGAAGGTCTGGAGCTCGGGGTAGATCTCGCGCTCGTCGGGTGCGAACACGACATCGGCCCCCGCCTCGCGGCAGCGCTCGCAGTCGGCCTGCAGCGTGCGCGGATAACGGTCGAAATCCTCCCTCGGCCCGAACTGCAGCCGGTTCACGAACACGCTGACCACCGTGCAGGCTGCGCGCGGCTTGGCCAGGCGCACGAGCTGGATGTGCCCGTCGTGGAGGTTGCCCATCGTGGGGACGAACACGTTGTTGGGTTCGCGCTGCAGTCGCTCGCGCAGTGCGGCGACCGAGTGGATCACGTCCATGGCTGGCTGAAGGAAGAGGGATGGGGAGCCCGGCCTAGAACGAATGCTCCGGGCCGGGAAAGGTGCGCGCCTTGACTTCGCTCACGTAGGCGGCCACCGCCGCCTCGATGCTGCCGGCGCCCGCCATGAAGTTCTTCACGAACCGCGCCTTGCGGCCGGGGAACACGTCGAGCATGTCGTGCAGCACCAGCACCTGTCCCGAACAGCCCACGCCGGCGCCGATGCCGATGGTCGGCACCGGGCAGGCGGCGGTGAGTTCGGTGGCGAGCGCCGCCGGGATCGCCTCGAACAGCAGCAGCCCGGCACCTGCGGCCGCCAGCTCGCCGGCCTCGTGGCGCAGGCGCGCCTGGGCCTCGGCATCCCGCCCCTGTACCCGATAGCCCCCCAGCTGGTGCACCGACTGCGGGGTGAGACCGATGTGCGCGCACACCGGCACGCCACGATCGACCAGGAAGCGCACGGTCTCGACCATCGCCACGCCGCCTTCGATCTTCACCATCTGGGCGCCGGCGGCCATCAGCGCCGCGGCGTTCTCGAAGGCCTGCTGCGGGCTCACCTGGAACGAGCCGAACGGCATGTCGGCGACCAGGAATGCCCGGTGCGCCGCGCGCGCCACGCATTCGGTGTGATAGACCATGTCGCGCAGCGATACCCCGAGCGTGGAGTCGCGCCCCTGCACCACCATGCCGAGCGAATCGCCGACGAGCAGCGTGTCCACGCCCGCCCGCTCGAGCAGCGAGGCGAAGCTCGCGTCGTAGGCGGTGAGCATGGTGATCGGCTCGCCGCGGCCCGCCATCTGCCGCAGCGTGTGCAGCGTGACCCGCGAGAGCCGCGGCGTGTCGGCCGGAGCCGGGCTGCCGCCCGAGGCCTGTCCAGCTGTACCGTAGGGGGGTGTCATCGGAGGGTCGTCACGGGGCGGCGCGGGGCACCGCGGGTGGCGAGTATCGTCCGCCGCGCAGCGCGATGCAAACGCCCGGGGGCTGCCGGGTGGCCGCCGGGCGGCTCAACCGCCGCGGCTGAAGAACGCGCGCCGCCCGCGCATCTCGGCAATCTGCTGCAGCAGCAGGCCGAAGTCCTCGTCGCCGTCGGAGAAATCGAGGTGGTCGCTGTTGACGATCAGCACCGGCGCCGCCTCGTAGCGGTAGAAGAACCGGCTGTAGCTGGCAGCAAGGCGCTCGAGATACTCCTCGCTGATCCGCCGCTCGTAGCCGATCGCGCGGCGGCGTACCCGCTCGACCAGGCGATCGGTGGACGCCTGCAGGTAGATCACCAGATCGGGCGCCGGCACCTCCGGCCGCAACCGTTCGTGCACCTGCTCGTAGAGACGATACTCGTCGTCGTCGAGCGTGAGTCGCGCGAACAGAGGGTCCTTCTCGAGCATGAAGTCGGCCACCGTCACCCGGCCGAACAGGTCGCCCTGCACGAGCGCCCGCAACTGCTCGACCCGCTGGAAGAGGAAGAACAGCTGCACCGGCAGCGCGTAGCGCCGGGGATCCTCGTAGAACCCGGGGAGGAACGGATTGTCCCCGGGCCGCTCGAGCAGTTCGCTGCCGCCGGACACCTCGACGAGCCGGCGTACCAGCGTGGTCTTGCCGGCGCCGATCGGACCCTCGACCACGACATGCCGGAGTCGGGCGGGCCAGCTCATGCGACCGGCCCCTCGCCGCGCGCAGCCTGCAACCCTCGAACCTCGTCCTCGCCCAGCAGCGGACCGTCGCGTTCGATCGCCTGCATCGCCACGGCCGGCAGCAGTCGCGCGAGCGGCCCGAGGCCGGGGATCCGGCAGTCGGGCGCGATCTCGGCGAGCGGCTGCAGCACGAAGGCACGGGCGGCCATGCGCGGGTGGGGCAGTTCGAGTCCCGGCTGCGCCAGTTCGGCCTCGCCGTGCATCAGCAGGTCCAGGTCGAGCGGGCGCGGGGCGTCGCGAAACGAGCGCGTCCTGCCGCACGCCTCTTCGATCGCCAGCAGTGCGTCGAGCAGCTCGCGCGGGGCAAGCGTCGTATCCACCGCGAGCACCGCGTTGCGAAACTCGGGCTGGTCGAGGTAGCCGACCGGCGCGCTGCGATAGAGCGAACTCGCGGCCACGAGCCGCGTGCCCGGCAGGCGCGCGATCGCGCGTGCCGCCTCGGCCAGCTGGGCCGTGGGGTCGCCAAGGTTCGCGCCCAGTGCGATGTACGCGCGCCTCGACGGCCGCCCACCCGGCTCGAGCCCGGCGGCGATCGACGGCGAGGACGGGGGCGATGCCACGTGCCGGTCGCATGCCGGGCGAGGATGGACGCCGCTGCCCTCGATACGCACGCACGCCTCAGGCCGGCTCACCGCCACTCTCCACCCTGCCGCCGCGCGCCGGCCGCCGGCGCCGGCGCCGGGACCGCACGCCCGTTGGCGAATCGGGCAGCAACATCGCCTCGCGCTCCGATTCGCCGGCATGCTGGAAGCGGGTCCACCACTGGCCGACCTCGGCCTCGAGCTCGCCGCTCTCGCATCGCAGCAGCAGGAAGTCGTAGGCGGCGCGGAATCGCTCCTGCTCGAGCAGGCGGAACGGACGGCGCCCCGAACGCTGCTCGAAGCGCGGCTGAAGCATCCAGATCTCGCGCATCTGCGCGGTGAAACGGCGGGGTATCGCGAGCCGTTCGACCTGTCGCCCGATCACGGTATCCATCGCATCGGCCAGGGCGATCATCGGGGGCTTGCCACCGGCTCCCGGGCCCTGACCGCGCTCGCGCTCCCACTGCGCGAGCAGCTCGTGCCACAGCAGGGTCGCGAACAGGAAGCCCGGCGACAGACTGCGTCCGGCATTGACCCGCGCGTCGGTGTTCTCCAGCGCCTTCATCACGAACCGCTCGCCCATCGGCTGCTCGAGGATCACGTCGAGCATCGGCAGCAATCCGTGGTGCAGACCCTCGCTGCGCAGTCGACTGACCGCATTCACGGCGCCCCCGCCCATCAGCAGCTTGAGCGTCTCGTCGAACAGCCTGGCCGGCGGCACGTTGGCGAGCAGCGGCGCGAGTTCGGCGATCGGCTGGCGCGTGCCGCGTTCGATCTCGAAATCGAGCGAGGCGGCAAAGCGCACGGCCCGCAGCATGCGCACCGGGTCCTCGCGATAGCGCTGCGCCGGATCGCCGATCATGCGCAGCGACCGCCGCCGCACGTCGGCCACGCCACCGTGGAAGTCGACGATCGACTCGCTGCCCGGGTCGTAGAACAGCGCGTTGACGGTGAAGTCCCGGCGCGCCGCATCCTGCTCGCGCGAGCCGTAGACATTGTCGCGAATCAGGCGCCCGTGCTCGTCGGTCTGGCGAACGCCGGCCACCGGCGCCCCGCGCCGGCCGACCGGCCGGGCCGGCGGACTCGCGGGCGCCCCCTCCTCGGTCTCGCCCTCCTCCGGTTCGGGCGGCGAGCCATCGCCGCGGAAGGTCGCGGTCTCGATCACCTCCGGGCCGGCCAGCACGTGCACCAGCCGGAACCGCCGGCCGATGATCCGCGAGCGGCGGAACAGGGCGTGGACCTGTTCGGGCGTGGCGTCGGTGGCGACGTCGAAGTCCTTCGGCGTGCGACCGACCAGCAGGTCGCGCACCGCTCCACCCACGACGTAGGCCTGGTAGCCGTGCTGCTGCAGCGTGCCGGTCACGCGCAGCGCGCCCGGGCTGATGCGGTCGCGGCCGATCCCGTGGGCCTCCCGGGCGATCACGGCGGGGGTGCCGCGGCGCGCGGCCACGGCGGGCCGCGAGAAGATGCGCCGCAGCAGGGATCGGATCATGGGTGGGAACGGGCCTCGCGCGGCCGTGGCCGCGGCAGCGTCCACCCGGCCCGGCTGAAGTCAGCGAGTATACCACCCGACCGCCCCTCCCCCGCGGCGGGCCGGCGCGCGTCAGGCGGGGAGCCAGACCTCGTGATCCTCGTGGCGGAAGCGGCGCAACCGGCACCCCAGCGCCTGTTCGACCAGGCCGCCGTCCAGAAGCGCCTGCGCCTCCCCGCAGGTCACCCGGCCGTCGGGCAGGACCAGCGCAAGCGGCTGGCCCGCACCGACCGGCCAGCCCGAGGGATGCACGACCACCAGCGCCGCGCCGGCCTGCAGCCGGCAGTGCGCCCGCAGCCGCCGCTGCAGCAGCGACTGGTTCGCGAGGTCCAGGAAAGTGGCCGGCTCGTCGAGCAGCAGCAGGCCCGCGCGCTGGGCGAACAGTTGCGCGAGGCGCGCGCGCTGTCGCTGCCCCCCGGAGAGTTCGCGCAGTGGCGCCTCCGCCACGTCGGCGAGTCCGAAGGCGTCGAGTTCCTCGTCGACGACCGGGTCGCGATGCCCCTCGGCCAGCGTGCGGATCCATCCGCCATCGCGCCGATCCCAGGGCAGGCGGCCGAGCCCGACGAACGCGCGGACCCGGCCGTCGTAGCCCGGCGCCTCGTCCTGCGGCAGCAGCGCCACGCGGCGTGCGCGCGCCCGCCGCGGCCAGCCGTCGAGCGCGCGCCCGTCGAGCAGGAGCTCGCCGCCGGCCAGTGCCCGATGGCCGGCCAGCACCTCGAGCAGCGTGGACTTGCCCGCACCATTGGCACCGCACAGCAGACCCAGGGTGCCAGGCGCGAGATGCAGGTTCACGTCGTGCAGCAGCCGGCGCGCGCCGCGGGCGACCGACAGGCCGACCGCCCGCAGTCCGTCCCCGTCGGCGGCGGCGGTCGCGTTCATTCGACACCCGCCCGCGCATCGAGTCCGCGACCCGGGCGTGACGCGATGGCGATCCGGCTCGCGCGCCCCCGCGCCGACGGTCGGGTGCGCACGCCGCTCATCGCCGGGCAAGCAGCCACAGGGTGAACGGCACGCCGATCAGCGCGGTGACCACGCCTGCCGGCAGCACCTGCGGGGCCACCAGGCTGCGCGCCGCGGTGTCGGCCAGCATCACCAGCGCGCCGCCGGCCAGGGCCGCCTGCGGCAGCAGCCACGCATGCCGCGCCGCGCCCAGGCGGCGCACCAGGTGCGGGATCACGAGGCCGACGAATCCGATCGCCCCGCCCAGCAGCACCGCCCCGACGCTCGCCAGGGCGGCGAGCGCGATCACGGCCGCCTGCACCCCGGTCACCGCCACCCCCAGCGACGCGGCCTTGGCGGGTCCGAGCGCCAGCGCGTCGAGCGAGCGACCCAGCGCGATACCCAGCCCGACCAGCGCCAGCAGCCCTGCCATCGCAGGTCCACCGGCCCGCGCGTGCTCGAAGTCGCCGAGAAGCCAGTGCACCATGCCGCGCAACGCGGGGTCGGGCGCCACCGCGAGCAGCAGGCTGGTCAGCGCTCCGCACCCGGTGGCGATCACCACGCCGGTGAGCAGCACCCGCTGCACGCCCCCCCCGCCCGCGAGGCTCACCACGGCGAGCAACGACAGCGCCGCACCCGCGCCGGCCAGCGCCGCCGCCCACGCGGCCAGCCCGAGCGACAGCGCGGCCAGTGCGCCCACGCCGGCACCGCCGGACACGCCGAGCACGTACGGGTCGGCCAGCGGGTTGCGCAGCAGCGCCTGCAGCAGCGTGCCGGCCACCGCCAGCAGCGCGCCACAGCAGGCAGCCGCCACCACGCGCGGCAGCCGCAGGTCGAGCACGATCTCGCGATGGGTCGCGCTGCCGCCCCCGAGCAGGCTGCCCACGACCTCGGCCGGCGGGATCGCGACGCTGCCCAGCAGCAGCGCGAGCAGCGCGCACAGCAGCGCGACGCAGCCCAGCGCGGCGGTGATCGCAGGTTCGCCGCGCACGGACGGGCCGTTCAGCGCGCGCCGCCGCCATGCAGGCTGATCACCGGCCAGCCCCGCGAGCGCGCGGTCTCGCGCAGCCGCTCGTCCGGGTCGACCACGATCGGGTGCGTGACCCGCTCGAGCAGCGGCAGGTCGTTGGCCGAGTCGCTGTAGAAGACCGAGGATTCGAAATCCTCCAGCCGCAGCCCGCGCTCGGCCAGCCACTGCTCCAGCCGCTGCACCTTGCCCTCGCGGAAACAGGGCACGCCGCTCACCCGCCCGGTGTAGCGGCCCTGCACCCGCTCGGGCTCGGTGGCCAGCAGGTGCTCGATGCCGAACGCGCGCGCGATCGGTGTGGTCACGAACGCGTTGGTGGCCGTGACCACCGCGCGCAGATCGTCACGATGGCGGTCCACCAGCGCGCGGGCCGGCGCGCCGATCATCGGCAGGATGCGCTCGGCCATGAACCGATCGTGCCAGCGGGCCAGCTGCTCGGGGCTGTGACGGGCCAGCGGCGCCAGCGCGAAGGCGAGGAAGGCGTGGATGTCGAGGGTGCCGGCCTTGTACTGTTCGTAGAACTCGCGGTTGCGCGACTCGTACTCGCCGCGATCCACCACCCCGGCGTCGATCAGGAACTGCCCCCACTCGTAATCGCTGTCTCCCGCGAGCAGCGTGTTGTCGAGGTCGAACAGCGCAAGTCTCATCGGTCGATCTCCACGGCCCCCCCGCCGCCCGCGCGTCCGCTTGCCACGCGCAGCCATTCGCGCGCGAGCGCTACCGTCGGCGCCCGCTTGGCCGCGAGCGACCAGCGGTCGATCGCATCGAGCGCGGCGAGCAGCGTCGGCAGGTCGCGGGGCAGGTTGACGAGCAGCCAGTCGAACAGGTCATCGCCCGCGGCCATGCCGCGCGCATGCGCGTGCCGCGCCATCGCTGCCTTGCGACTGGCCTCCGACAGGGACCGCACCTCGTAGACCAGCCCCCAGGACAGCCGCGTGATCAGGTCGGCGCGAAGCGCGAGCTGCGCGGGGGGCCGGTCGCCGGCGACCAGCAGCGCGCCAGCCGCCTCCAGGCGCACCGTGTTGCAGAGGTTGAACAGCGCCTGCTGACCCTGGGCCGCCATCCGCTGGACATGGTCGAGCGCGAGCCGCGGGGGATACCCGGCAGCGCCCGCCGCGAGCGCTTCGACCTCGGCCAGCGCCGGGGGGTGGGCGAGATCGAGATAGCGGCCCTCGCCCGCGGCCGCCCACGCCCGCAGCAGGTGGGTGCAGCCGCTGCCCTCGCGCCCCCACAGGTAGAGCGTGCGTGCCGCCGGGTCCGGCGCCGCCTGCCCGCGCAGCCGTGCGAGCAGTTCCTCGTTGTCCCCGGTGACGAACGCCGCGAAGTCCTGCGGACGGGGCACGTCGAGGTCGAGTACTCCCTGCGGATGGACCGGCGCCGAGATCGCCGGGCGCGCGGTGACCGTCCCGCCGTCCATCGAATCGGCGGCGGGCGGCGCGTCGCGCGAGACCGTACCCGTCGGGTCAGTCACGGTAGGCCGGGCTCGCCAGGTACTGCGCGCGCAGGTGCCGCAGCCACACCAGCAGCGCCGCGCTCGCCGGCAGCGCGAGCAGCACGCCGAAGAAACCGAACAGCTGGCCGAAGGCGAGCAGCGCGAAGATCACCGCCACCGGATGCAACCCGATGCGATCGCCCACCAGCCGGGGCACCACCACGTAGCCCTCGAGGAACTGACCCAGCCCGAACACCGCCCACACCCACAGCAGCGGTCCCAGCGCCTCGAACTGCATCAGCGCGACCACGCTGCCCAGCACGATGCCGAACAGGGCGCCGACGTAGGGGATGAACACGGTGATGCCGGTGAGCAGCCCGATCGCCACCGCGTAGTCGATGCCCACCAGCCACAGCGCCAGCGCGTAGTAGAGCGCCATCACCAGCATCACCGACACCTGGCCTCGGAGGAACTCGCCGAGCACGGCATCGACTTCGCGCGCGATGGTGGCGACCTTCGCGTGCAGGTGGCGCGGCACCAGTTCGTCGACCGAGGCGACGATATGATCCCAGTCGCGCAGGAAGTAGAACAGCACCAGCGGCACCAGCATCAGGTTGACGAAGAAGCCCACCACCGCGAGGCCGCCGCTGGCAAGCGACGGCAGCACCCAGGCGGCGATGCGCTGCGGCGAGGGCATCTGCTCGATGGCGAGCGCGCGCAGGTGGTCGAAGTCAAGGTCGATGTCGAGATGGTCGCGGGCGAGCGGTTCGAGGCGCGTCCGGGCGTATTCGAAGAATCGCGGCAGACCCTCGGTGAGTCGGGCAAGTTGCTCCTGGATGAGCGGCACCACGACCAGCACCAGCGCGAAGGCGCCCACCAGCAGCAGGACCAGCACGAGCGAGGTGGCCACGGTTCGCGACAGCCCGCGCTGCGCGACCCAGCCCACCTGCTTCTGGAAGATGTAGGCGAGGATCAGCGAGAACAGGAACGGCGTGAGGACCGGGCCGA
Organism: Burkholderiales bacterium; assembly: GCA_044370615.1. Lineage (GTDB taxonomy): Bacteria > Pseudomonadota > Gammaproteobacteria > Burkholderiales > CAIKXV01 > CAIKXV01. The sequence continues at coordinate 349 of JBIPNU010000036.1, read as the reverse complement.
GCAGGTAGAGCAGCCAGGCGCCGCCGGCGGCGAACGCGATCCAGAACAGCCCGATGGCCGCGCGCGGCCGCGGGTCGAGGGCATTCATCGCCGCGCGCCCGCGCGCGCGCGACGGGACGGAAGGGCGGGCGAACCCGGACGCAGCCGGGCGGAGCGCTTTGCTAGAATCATCGGCGGAATGTAGCGGCGGTGACCGGATAACTCAATGACGGACCGCCCTGCCGGGCACGCTCCCTGCTGCGCCCGGCCCCACGCAGACGAGGCCGCCCTTGAGCCAGAACGACGCCGGTGCGAAGTCCACCGGGCTCAGCTACCGCGACGCGGGCGTGGACATCGACGCGGGCGATGC
>JBIPNU010000491.1:0-2823 GCA_044370615.1 Burkholderiales bacterium | reverse complement strand
CGCCTTCCAGCGCGCGCAGCAACTGCTGGCGCAGCGCGCGCACGCAGCCGAGCAGCGGGGCGTAGCGGGAGGTATCCAGGCGGTCGATGGGAGCCTCCCGTCCGGGGCGCCTAGCTGCAGGCCGCGCCGGCGGAGACCCGCTCGCGCTCGGGCAAGGCGCGAACCCCGCTGCCGGGCACGAGCATGCCGCGGCGCACGGCGGTCATCTCGGCGAGGATGGACACGGCGATCTCCGGCGGCGTGCGACTGCCGATCGCAAGCCCGACCGGGCCGTAGAGGCGGGCGATCTCGGCCTCGGAGAGGTCGAAATCCGCCAGACGGCGGCGGCGCTTCTCGTTGTTCGAGCGCGAACCCAGCGCGCCCACGTAGAACGCCGGCGACTTGAGTGCCTCGAGCAGCGCCATGTCGTCGAGCTTGGGGTCGTGCGTGAGCGCCACCACCGCGCTGCGGCTGTCGGGTTCCATCGCCACCACGGTGTCATCGGGCATCGTGCGCACCAGTTCGACGCCGGGAACATCCCAGCCGAACACGTACTCTTCGCGCGGATCGCACACCGTGACCCGGTAGTCGAGCGTGCGCGCCATCTCGGCCAGGTAGCGGGAGAGCTGCCCGGCACCGATGACCAGCAGCCGCCACAGCGGGCCATGAACGGTCTGCAGCGTCTGTCCGTCGAAGCGCAGCACGGCGTCGCGGCTGCCCGGCGCGAGCGTGACGGCGCCCGTGCGCATGTCGAGGGTACGCAGGGTGAGTTCGCGACGGTCGCTCGCCGCGATCAGCTGCTCGAGCGTGGCGAGCCCGGCCTCGGTCACCGGCTCGACCACGATGGAGAGCCGACCACCGCAGGGCAGGCCAAACCGCTCGGCCTGCTCGCGGGTGACGCCGTAGACGAGTTGCTGCGGTGCGGCAGGCGCGGCCGCGCCGGTGAGCTTCTCGATCATGTCGTCTTCGACGCAGCCGCCGGAGACCGAACCCGAGATCATCCCGTCGTGGCGGATCGCGAGCATCGCGCCGACCGGGCGCGGCGCCGAGCCCCAGGTCTCCACGACCGTGGCGAGGGTGACGCCGTGTCCCGCCCGCCGCCACGCGACGGCCGAGCGCAGCACCTCCAGATCGACGCTATCCATCCCCGCTCCGCATTCATGCGGCAGAAAGCCGCGTGTTGACCGAGTTTAGCGCGCGGGACCGTGGGCGTCAGCACCGGCCAGCCGGAGGCAACGACCGCTCGGCAGCCTTACCGCCACTCAGGAGCGGCGCCAGGTGGTGCCGGCGGGGCCGTCCTCGAGGGTGATGCCGGCAGCGGACAGTTCGGTGCGGATGCGATCGGCCGCCGCGAAATCGCGCGCGCGCTTGGCGGCCGCGCGGTCGGCGATACGCGCCTCGATGTCCGCGGGCAGCAGGCCGCCGCGGGACGGGGCCGCCTGCAGGAAGGCGTCCGGGTCCCGTCCGAGCAGCCCGAGCAACCCGCCCAGCGCCTTCAGTTGCGCGGCGAGCGCGGGGTCGCGGGTGCGGTTGACCTCGGCGGCGAGCTCGAACAGCACCGCGACCGCCTCCGGCGTGTTGAAGTCGTCGTCCATCGCCTCGCGAAACCTCGCCGCGGCCGCACTGGACGGGTCGACCGCGACATCGGTGACGTCCAGCCCGCGCAGCGCGGTGTAGAGGCGGGTGAGCGCCTGGCGGGCATCGTCGAGATGCTGGTCGGAGTAGTTGAGCGGGCTGCGGTAGTGGGCCCGCGCGATGAAGAAGCGCACCACCTCCGGGTCATAACGCGCCAGCACCTCGCGCACCGTGAAGAAGTTGCCCAGCGACTTCGACATCTTTTCGTCGTCGACCCGCACGAAGCCGTTGTGCATCCAGTAGCGCACGAACGGCCGGCCGGTTGCGCCCTCGCTCTGGGCGATTTCGTTTTCGTGGTGCGGGAACTGGAGATCCTGCCCGCCGCCGTGGATGTCGAAGGACTCGCCCAGCAAAGAGGCCGACATCGCCGAACACTCGATGTGCCAACCGGGGCGACCGCAGCCCCAGGGCGAGTCCCACTGGGGCTCCTCGGGCTTGCTGCGCTTCCACAGCACGAAGTCGAGCGGGTCGCGCTTGCCCGACGCGACCTCGACCCGCTCCCCGGCGCGCAGATCCTCCAGCGACTTGCCCGACAGTCGTCCGTAGCCGGGAAAATCCCGCACCGAGAAGTTCACGTCGCCGTCAGCCGCGACGTAGGCGAGCCGCGCCTGCTCCAGGCGCCCGATCAGCGCCTGCATCTGCGGCACGTAGGCGGTGGCGCGCGGCTCGTGGTCGGGCGGGATCACGCCCAGCGCGGCAGCGTCCTCGTCCATCGCGGCGATGTAGCGGCCGGTGAGGGCGTCGATAGGCTCGCCGTTGTCTCGCGCGCGCCGGATGATCTTGTCGTCGATGTCGGTGATATTGCGCACATAGGTGACCGCGTAGCCGCTCGCGCGCAGCCAGCGCACCACGATGTCGAACACCACCATCACCCGCGCGTGGCCGAGGTGGCAGTAGTCGTAGACGGTCATGCCGCACACGTACATCCGCACCCGGCCGGGCTCGATCGGCTCGAACGCCTGCTTCTGGCGGGTGAGGGTGTTGTAGAGCCTGAGCATGGGACGCAAGGGTGTGCCGGCGACGGGCGACCGCCCGCTATACTCCGCGCACGGCGCGCTCGCTCGCGGGCGTCGATCCGAACAGCAAATCATTGAATCCGAAGCAGAACTTTGTCCGATCGGACGATTCTGCGAGGGCCGGGGAGAATACCACATGGCCAGCCTGCCCAACCCGAGCGCCCCGGGCCTGCGCCTGCCCGCGCTGCTGCTG
>JBIPNU010000490.1:0-2825 GCA_044370615.1 Burkholderiales bacterium | reverse complement strand
TTTCCCGACGCCACGGATTTCGCCGCCGCAGCCGCGGGTTTCGGCGACGCCGGGTCAACCGGAGCCGACTTCGCCGATGCTGTCTTCGCGGGCGCTGCCTTGGCCACCGCGACCTGGCTGCCGACCGGCTTTTCCGACACGGTCCCCTTCGCCGGCGCCGGCTTGCCGCCGACCAGCGCGCGCGCCGGGGCCGTGCCCGACACCGGTTTCTTCGCGCCGACCGGCGCCGATCCGCGAGCCGCGGAGGGCTTCGCATCGGGTCGGCTCGTCGCCGGGCTGGCGGGTGCCTTGCCGGAGACGGGTCGAGCGCCCGCCCGGCCCGACGCGGAGCCCCGGGGGGAGGATCCCTTCGCAGGAGCGCCCCCCACGACCGACTTTCCGGCGGCGCGGGGAGTGTTCGCCCCGGTCGATTTGCCCGCGGGCTTGGCCGCGGCCTGCTTGCCCGCCGCGGGCTTGGCCGCGGCCTGCTTGCCCGCCGCGGGCTTGGCCGCGGCCTGCTTGCCTGCCGTGGACTTGGCCGCAGCCTGCTTGCCTGCCGCGGGCTTGGCTGCGACCTGCTTGCCTGCCGCGGGCTTGGCTGCGACCTGCGTGCCTGCCGCGGGCTTGGCTGCGGCCTGCTTGCCTGCCGCGTGTTTCGTCGCGCCCCCCGTCCCTGCCGCGGGCTTCGCTGGGTCCGCCTTGCCGGACTTGGGCCTGGCTGCGAATCCCTTGCCGGCTGCGCGCTTCGTCGCAGCCTGCTTCCCCGCCGCGGGCGCGGCACGCGACGTGCCCGGCGCCGACTTGCCCGCACGGGTGACTGCTGCCGTCTTCGCCGACTTGCCCTTGGGATTCGCCTGCTTTTTCGCCATTGCTGTCACCCGCGTAGAAAACCCGACATTGTATCACCGTCGAGGGGCCGCACCCTCTCCGATGCACCCGACTTCACACCGGCCCCGCCCACACGGGCGTCAGGGCCGTCGCAGCAGTTCGCGCAGGGCATCGCGCATCTCCGGGGTCATCGCGGCGAGCGAACCCGCCTGCGCGAGCTTCATCGCCCCCGCGCGACGCTGCTGCTCGCGTACCTGACGGTTGGCCCCCTCGAGTTGCTCTTCCACCTGCGCAGCCTCTTCCCAGTCCGGCGCATCCGCATCGATCTCGCGCAGCAGCGCCTCGTGCTCGGTGCCGGCAAAGGCCTGGAGCACGCCCGCGGCGCGCACGGCCGCCGGCTGTCCGCGCACGAAGGCGACCACCGCCAGCACCACCCGCCACTCCGGGTCGCCATCCGCCGCCTCCGGACATTCGACCCGGTCGGCCAGCGACGGGTTTGACAGCAGGCACTGCAGAACGTTTCGTGCGAGGGAGGGTGCCGCGCGCCGACGGGGTCGGCCCAGCGTCCGTCCGGCGACGCCGGATGCCGCCGCCGGCGCACGTACCCCCCCGGACGCGGCGCTCGTCGCACCCGCGCCCCGCGCGCCCACCCCCGACCACAGCATGTCGAGATCCGCGTCCGGCAGCCCGGTGAGTTCGGCGATACGGCGGCGGATCATGCGCGCGAGCGCCGGGGCGCCGGTCATCTGCGCGATGAGCGGCCCGGCGTCGCGCACCAGCCTCGCCCGCCCCTCGCCGCTCGAGAGATCGCCACGCGCACTGAGTTCCTTCACCAGGAAGCCCGACAGCGGCAGCGCCCCGGCGTACAGCGACTCGAACGCCTCGCGACCTTCCCGCCGGACGAAACTGTCCGGGTCGTCTCCCAGCGGGAGGAACAGGAACGACAGGTTCTTGCCGTCGACCAGCTGGCCCAGGCTGTTCTCCAGGGCTCGCCACGCCGCGCGGCGTCCGGCCGCATCGCCGTCGAAGGCGAACACCACGTCGTCGGCCTGCCGCATCAGCTTGTGCACGTGCTGGGGCGTGGTGGCCGTGCCGAGCGCGGCGACCGCGTAGCCGATGCCGTGCTGGGCCAGCGCAACGACATCCATGTAGCCTTCGACCACCAGCACCCGTCCGGCCTCGCGGATCGCGCGCCGCGCGGCGAACAGGTTGTAGAGTTCGCGCCCCTTGTCGAACAGCGGCGACTCGCGCGAATTCAGGTACTTCGGCTGATCCTGCGGGTCGATCACCCGGGCACCGAAGCCGACGATCATCCCGCGCTGGTCGAGGATCGGGAACATGATCCGGTTGCGGAAGAAATCGAAGCGACGCCCGGATTCCCCGTCGACCACCAGCCCGGCGGTCGCGAGTTCGGCCGCCGCATAGTCGTCGAACACCTGGGCGAGATTCTGCCAGCCGGCTGGCGCATAGCCGATCCCGAACCGAGCGGCGGTTTCGCCGTTCAGGCCGCGGCGGCGCAGGTAGTCGATCGCCTGCGCACTGCCTCGCAACTGCTCGCGATAGTAGCGCGTGGCCTCGCGCAGGAACTCGTGCAGCCGGGCGATCGCGTCGGGCTCGGGGCCCGCCGACCCGGGCCGCTCGCCGAGGCGACCGCCGCGCCAGGGCTCCTCGGGCACCGGCAGCCCGATCTGCCCGGCGAGCAGCCGGACCGCCTCGACGAACTCCAGCCCGTTGTAGGCCATCAGGAATCCGATCGCGTTGCCGCTCACGCCGCAGCCGAAGCACTTGTAGATCTGCTTGGGCTGGCTCACCTTGAACGAGGGCGATTTCTCGTTGTGGAACGGGCAGCGCGCGACATGGTTCGTACCCTCGCGCTTGAGCGGCACGAGTCGCTCCACCACGTCGACGATGTCGACGCGGGCGAGCAGTTCCTGGATGAACGACTGCGGGATCACGGCGCGGATGCCTGCAGGCGGGCGGAGGAGTTGCGGCGACCGGAGGGCGCGCGCGGGTCACGG
>JBIPNU010000489.1:0-2830 GCA_044370615.1 Burkholderiales bacterium | reverse complement strand
TGATGAACCCAGCGCTGGTGAGGAAGCTGCCCTACGACTCGGTGCGCGATTTCGCGTTCATCACCGTGTTGGCCGAGGTGCCCTCGGCGATCGTGGTGCACCCCACGCTGCCCGTGCGCAGCGTGACGGAACTGGTCGCGCTCGCGCGCAAGCGTCCGGGCGAACTCGCCTACGGCAGCCCGGGCTACGCGGCGCTCGGCCACATGGCCGCCGAATACTTCGCCTCACTCACCGGAGTGCGCATGCTGCATGTCCCGTACAAGGGGGCCGGTCCCGCCGCCGCCGACCTGATGGCGGGCCACGTGCAACTGGTGATCGCTGCGCTCCCGGGCGTGGTCAGCGCTACCCGCGACGGCAAGCTGCGCATGCTCGCGCAGACCGGTCGTCAGCGGTCACAGGCGATGCCGGGGATCCCGACGGCCGTCGAGGCCGGCCTGCCGGAGTTCGTGGTAACCAGTCCGTTCGGCCTGCTTGCACCGGCGGGTACTCCGCGCGCAATCGTCACCCGGGTGCGCGGCGCGGCGCTGGCGGCGATGGACGACCCCACGGTTGCACGCCGGCTTGCCGATCTCGGCGCCGATCGGGTCGGCAGCACGCCCGAAGAGCACGAGGCGCTCACGCGCGCCGAGATCGCGCGCTGGATCAGGGTCGCCCGCGAGGCGAAGGTCGAGGGGCAGTAGGGCTTGGGCGTGGAGCCTTGGCCACGTTTGATCCCGGCATCGGGATCGACGCCGCGTCGAGGTCGCGCATGCGGATCGAGCGTCCGCACGCGGAGATGCGAGGCCGCGCCGCCTAGCGCAGGAAATGCAGCGACAGCTGGTCGGAGACGGGAACCTCGCTGTCCGGTCCGTCGAAGTAGTCTCCCGTCGTGTCCGCGGGTTTCGCCACGTGCTGCGAGTGGATCGCTCCCTGAGGAAGCGCGGCGGCCAGCGCCGCGGCGAAGGTATTGTTCGCACTGCCCGGTGGAGCGACCGCGATCCAGGCGAGCGTGAAGGTGGGCGTCGGGCAGAGTACCACCTGTCCCTTGTCGTAGCCGAGCGATGCATGCAGCGCGGTCGCAGCCGCCGTCGACACCGCAGTCGCGTCGTGTCCCAGCATCAGGAACACGATCGAAGCCCCCGGGCTGTCGAGCGCCAGCGCGGGATTCGTGCCGTCCCAGAACCATGCTGGCAGGCGAGACCTCGGTTCCGGATCGACGCCGCCGGGCGCTGCCCAGCCCGAGCGCGAAATCCCCGGAGGGTCGAACCCGAAGACTGCACCGTGCATCTGGCCATAACTGCGGCCGCCGACCGTCGCCTTGTGGCGCTCGTAGGCCTCCGGGGTTTCGTACACCAGCAGCGCTGTCTCCTCGGGGCAACCCCGGGGAGGATCAGCTTGCGTCACGCTGGGTACGTAGGCGCGAAGCCCGTAGCGCTGCATCACCATCCACGTCGCCGGGATGAAGGTCTTGCCCAGCGCATCGCTGAAGCGGCTCCAGCCGTTCGGGCCGCGCATCGAGGCCGCTCGCCAGCCCACCCATACCCTGAATGCCGGAGCGCTCATTCGAAGAACTCGGCGGGTACCGGTTGCAACTCGGTATGCATGTCGAGAAACCATCGGATCACGCGCTTGACGCGGGCGGGCATGCGTCGCTCGCGCAGCCGGATGATCGAGATCTGTTGTCGCGCGGCATCGGCGCCGTCCGCGGGTTCGATGACCCGGACCTGTCCGCGATCGACGGAGGGCTGCACCACATGCTGCGGCATGATGATGTAGCCCAGCGCACCTTCCACCATCGCCAGCGCGCCACGCATGTCGTTGAACTCGCCGACGACCCGTAGTGCCACGGTGGAGATCGGGTCGCTCTCGTGGTAATGGGACGATATCCAGCGATTCATGCAGTGCGTCATGCCGGGGTAGACGACCATCGGCAGCCGAAGCAACTCGTCCAGCGTGCCGGGCATCTCGATGGCCGGGATCGACGTCGGCCCGATCAGCGAGTACTCCTCGAAGCAGAAGGGGTAGCACTTGACGGCAGCGATATCGATTTCGCGGTTGACGAAGCCGAAATCGATGTCGCCCGCGAGCAGGACACGGATCACATCGTCGACCGGCAGCAGGTCGATCTTGAGCGTGATGTCCGGATACTCCCGTCGGCGCTCGAGCAGCCAGCCGAAATGCGGGGCATGGATGCAGCTCTCCGGCATCGCGTAGCGGACTTCGCCGCGCAGGGACTCGAACTCCTCGTTGAGCTGCTCCAGGAATCGGGAGGCGTGGTCCATGTAGGCCTGGGCGTAGTCAGCCAGCATCTGGCCGGCTGCGGTCATCACCACCCGATTGCCGGCCCGGACGAAGAGTTGGGAGTTCAGGCGTTCCTCGAGCTTGGCGATCTGCTGGCTGACCGCGCCCTGGGTGAGCGAGGCGGCGACTGCTCCCGCCGAGAAACTCTGGCTGCGCGCAACCGCGAGGAAGGATCTGATCAGGCGCGGGTCAAGGCGTTCGAAATCACTCGCTGTCCAGCCCATTGCACTGTCTCCTGGATTGGGTATGTCCGAGAGCTGCGAACTTCCGTTCGTGGCGTATCCCCGTTGCTTCGTTTTCCTCAGGTGGCCGGGGCTGCGTCGTATGCACAGCCCTTGCCGATCTTCCACGCCGCGTTATCGCAGTAGTCGCAGCCCCCACGGTCGCGCCTGAGATGCTTCTCCGCGTCCAGTTCTACCGGGCGCTCGCCTCCCGCGTCCTGTCCCGCTGGCGCGTCCGGCCTGTGCGCGCGCAAGGCCCGGACTGCAGCCTCGGCGAGGACGGCGAGCGGATCGACCCAGGCAGCGCGCAGCGTGGCAGTGGCCGTGGC
>JBIPNU010000035.1:0-10667 GCA_044370615.1 Burkholderiales bacterium | reverse complement strand
GGGCAGCCCGTGGAACACTTCGACGATGCCCTCGCCGTAGCGCGTGCTCAGCTCCCGGAAATAGGCGTCGTCTTCCTCGTAGCGCCAGCGCGACCCGACCCGCAGTTCGTCGCGGCGGCAGACCAGCAGGTCGATCGGCATGCCGACGGTGACGTTGCTGCGCATGGTCGAAGCGAAGGACACCAGCGCGCACTTGGCGGCTTCGGCGAGAGGCGTGCGCGCGTCGACCACGCGATCGATGATCGGCTTGCCGTACTTCACCTCGCCGATCTGGAAGTAGGGTGTCTCGCGCGAGCACTCGACGAAGTTGCCAGCCGCGTAGATGTTGAACAGACGCGGCGGTTCGCCGGCGATCTGCCCGCCGAGGATCAGCGACAGCGAGAAGTCGTAGCCGAAGGCGCGCAGCGCGTCAGCGTCCTCGCGGTAGACCTCGCGGACGGTGTCGCCGACCACCTGCGCGGCATGGAACAGGCTGCGCACGCTCATGAGGCCGGGAGGCGTCTCGCTGTCGACGCGCTCGTCGAGCCTGCTGCGCACTTTCTGGGTGATCGCGAGGTTGCCCGAGACCAGCATCACGATCACGCGGTCGCCGGGCCGCTGCCACACCGTCATCTTGGGCACCACCGCGATGTGGTCCGGACCGGCGTTGGTCCGGGTATCCGAGGCAAACACCAGCCCCTCGTCGACGGCGATCGCGCAGCAGTAGGTCATGCGCGCGCTCCGGGAAGGGTGCCCGCGTGCGTGGCAGCGGTGGCGGGAGAGAGGGCGGAGGCGTCGAGATCGACCACGTCGACCGCGACCGAGAGGCGCATCTGGCCTCCGCCGAAGATCACGCCCTTGAGCGGCGTGACGTCCGCGTAGTCTCGGCCCCAGGCAACGGTGATGTGCCGGCTCTCCGGGAGCTGGTTGTTGGTGGGGTCGAAGTCGACCCAGCCGCAGTCGGGTACGAATACCGAGAACCATGCATGCGAGGCATCGGCACCGACCAGCCGCGGCTTGCCCGGGGGCGGCAAGGTCTCGATGTAGCCGCTCACGTAGCGCGCGGCGAGCCCCTGCGTGCGCAGGCAGCCGATCGCCAGGTGCGCGAAGTCCTGGCACACGCCGCGGCGGTGCGCGAGCACCTCGGCGAGCGGCGTGGAGAGCGTGGTGAACTCGGGGTCGTAGCGGAAATCGCGATGGATGCGCATCATCAGGTCATGCACCGCGTCGAGCAGCGGGCGCCCGGCGGTGAAGCTGGGTGCGGCGTATCCGGCCAGCTCTGAGCCCAGCGGCACCAGCGGCGAGGCAAGCGAGAGGTCGCGGGCCATCAGCCCCTCGGGGTCGGTGGTCTCCCGCAGCGCGCCACGGACCTGTTCCCAGGATTCGCCGGCGAAGAGGTCCAGCCCGTCCACCCGGGGCTCGACCAGCACCTCGCTGGTCGAGGTCACGGTCAGCGAGCGGTGCGGCCGGTCGAGCGAAAAGGCGACTACCCGGTTGCCGAAGTAGTCGAGACGCTCGCGCTGGTCGGAGGCGGGCGGATCGACCGCGAGGCTCGACGCGAGCACTTGCTGGCGATCGAGCGGGCGCGGCAGCAGCCGCGCCTCGTTGTGGCCGGAGTCGACCGGCTCGCTGTAGCGGTACTCGGTGCGGTGGGTGACCCGATAGCGCATGCCAGCCTCAGCGCGGCGAGACCTGCGCCTGCGCGAGCTGGCGGCTCTCGCGCAGGTGCACGAAGTACTGCTCGGTGATCACGTCGGACATCCGGGCGAGCAGGTGGGTGATGCGGGCGAGTGCCTGGTCGAGGCCCTCGCGCAGGACCGATCCGGATTCGATCGCCACCAGCCGGTCCAGGCTCACCAGTCTCACCTGGGTGAGCGCCTCCAGCGCGAGGCGGTCGCGCTCGGAGAGTTCCGAGCCCAGCCGCGTGGCCTCGTCGCCGTCGGGCAGGCCGTCGAGCGCCTCCTGCAGGCGCAGCAGCTGGTGGACGAGTCCGCGCGGGTTGTTCGGGTCGAGCAGAACGAGCTCGAGCACGGTGCGCAGTTCGAGGTAGGAGCGATAGCGCTGGCGATAGGTGAGCATGCTCTCGACCGTGGACAGTACTGCGTCGAGCAGCAGCGACTCGGTGGCCTCGTCCACGCGCACCGCCAGCGTGGCGCGGGTGAGCGAGGCCAGCAGCTGCCCGCGCTCGATGCGCCGGCCCAGCTCGAGGAAACGCCAGGCCTGGTCGCGCATCAACCGCTCGCCGGTGAAGCCGGTCAGGCCGGCGAGCGCGACTACCACCTGGTCGAGGGTCTCGGGCAGCGAGGCAAGCGAGACCTCGTGGCGACGCATCGCCGAGAGCTGGCTGTCCACCCCGTCGAGCACCCGCCAGATGTCACCGGTCCAGAAATCCCGCATCGCGTGCGCGGCGTGCAGCAGCGCCTGCAGCGACTGGGCGAGGCTGCCCGCACGCTGCGAGTCGCAGGCGACCGCGAGCAACTCGTCCTCGGGCTGGGCGAGCGTCGCCTCCTCGGCCATGAAGCCGGGGTAGGTGGCGGTGCAGTGGGTGAGCGCGCGCAGCAGCGCGCGCAGGCAGTCGGTGTGGGCTGCCCCGCTGTACTGCAGCGTCTCGTCCACCTTCTGCAGGATGGTGCGCAGCAGTCGCGCAGTGCCCTCGGCGCGTTCGGCGTAACGGCCGATCCAGTAGAGGTTGTCGGCGGCGCGCGAGGACAGCGGCGCGCGCTGCCCGGCGGGCATCTGCTCGCGCGCCGGCTGCAGCCAGAGCGTGACCTGCTGTTCGGGTTCGGAGGCCAGCACCCACGTGTCCTTGCTGCTGCCGCCCGACTGGTTGGTGACGAGCAGGCTGCCGCGGCTGGGCGCCACGCGGGTGAGTCCGCCGGGCATCACCGCATAGTCGGAGTCGCGCGCCACGAGGAAGGTACGCAGCACCGCGGTGCGCGGCTCCACCCCGTCGCTGCCCAGCACCGGCGTCGAGGCGAAGCCGAGGATGGACTGCCCGACCCAGCTGCGCGGCTCGGCGACGATGCGATCGCGCAGCTGCTGCAGCTCGGCCTCGCTGCACGCAGGGCCGAAGAAGGTGCGGCCCCCCGTGCCGCGCGCGAGCGGCTTGACCACCATCCGCGGCAGGTGGGCGAGCACGTGGCGGCAGTCGCGCGGCTCGCCGCACCACCAGGTCTGCACCGAGGCGAGCCGCAAGGGCTGACCGAGGAAGTGGCGCGCGATCGCCGGCAGGAAGCAGAGCAGCGCCGGATTCTCCAGCAGGCCGCTGCCCAGCGGGTTGGCGACCGACACGCCGCCGCGTCGAACGCAGTCGAGCAGTCCGGGCACGCCCAGTTGCGACTCGGGACGCAGCTCGAGCGGATCGCACCAGTCGTCGTCGACGCGGCGCAGGATCACGTCCACCGGTTGCGGCGAGGCGAGCGTGCGCTGCCAGACGCGACCGCCGCGCACGGTCAGGTCGTCGCCCTGCACCAGCGGGTAGCCGAGGTAGCTCGCGAGGTAGGCGTGCTCGAAATAGGTCTCGTTGAGCGGACCTGGCGTGAGGATCACGATCCGCGGCTCGCCGCGCACGCCTCGGGGCGCGATCGTCGCAAGGCTCTGGCGCAGCGCCCGGAAGAACACCGCCACCCGGTGCACGCGCGAATCGCGGAACAGCGAGGGCAGGATGCGCGTGATCACCATGCGGTTCTCGAGCGCGTAGCCAGCACCCGAGGGCGCCTGGGTGCGATCGCCCAGCACGATCATCCGGCCGTCGGCCGCCCGCGTGAGGTTGGCCGAATAGAGGATCAGCTGTCGCTCGCCGGGCAATCGCACCTGGTCGCAGGCACGCAGGAAGCCGGTGTGGCCGTGCACAAGTTCGGGCGGCAGCAGGCCGCGGCGCAGCAGTTCGCGCGGACCGTACAGGTCGCGCAGGATCAGGTCGAGCAGCTCGGCCCGCTGGATGAGGCCCGATTCGATGTCCGACCACTCGGTGCTGCCGATGACCAGCGGGATCGGATCGAGATCCCAGACCCGGTTGTAGCCATCCGGATCGTCGTAGACGTTGTAGCTGACCCCGTTGTCGCGCAGCAGCCGGCGGGCTTCGTCGCGGCGGCGGTGCAGCTCGGCCGCGCCCATGTCCTGCAGCGCCCGCGACACGTAGCTCCAGTGCGGGCGCAGCGTGCCGTCCGCCTCGCGGGTCTCGTCGAACACATCGGGCGCCGGGGCGTACCACGCCTCGCCGGCACCGGAGCGTTCGGGGGAGCCGGGGGCCGGATCGGGGAGGGCGTGGCCAGGGGATCGCATGCGGCGGGCAGTCTAGCATCGGCCTCTCGCCCGCGGGCCGCGCCGGCACGCGCCCGGCGTCGGCTCAGGCGGGGGTGCGCAGGTCGAGCGTGTACGGGTACTCGCCGGAGGGTTCCTCCGCCGGCGGGGTCAGCGGACGCGTGGTCTCGTGGCGATCGTCGCCCGTGCCGCCCGGAAGATCGCCCGGGGTGTGGCCCCAGGCGGCAAAGCGCGCGACCCGGCGCGACTCGGCCTCGAAGGCATTGACCGGGAAAGTGTCGTAGTTGCGACCTCCCGGGTGGGCGACGTGGTAGCGGCAGCCGGCGATCGCGCGGCCGTTCCAGGTGTCGATCAGGTCGAAGACGAGCGGCGCGTGCACGCCGATGGTCGGATGCAGCGCCGAGGGCGGCTGCCAGGCGCGATAGCGCACGCCCGCCACGAACTCGCCACGCTGGCCGGTCGAGCGAAGCGGCACGCGGCGCCCGTTGCAGGAGAGCACGTGGCGACCCTCGGTGGCGCCGGTGAGGCGCACCTGCAGCCGCTCGACCGAGGAGTCCACGAAACGCGCGGTTCCCCCGGCAGTCACCTCCTCGCCCAGCACGTGCCAGGGCTCGGTCGCCGCGCGCAGCTCGAGTTGCACGTCGCCGGCGACCAGCGTGCCGTAGCGCGGATAGCGGAACTCGAAGAACGGGTCGAGCCACTCCATGTGGAACGCATAGCCCGAAGACCGGAGATCGGCGATGACATCGCGCAGGTCGGCGCGTACGTAGTGCGGCAGCATGAAGCGATCGTGCAGCTCGGTGCCCCAGCGCACCAGGCGGTTGCGGCAGGGTTCGCGCCAGAAGCGCGCGACCAGCGCGCGCAGCAGCAGCGCCTGCACCAGCGCCATGCGCGGATGCGGCGGCATCTCGAAGGCGCGCAGCTCCAGCAGCCCCAGCCGGCCCGCTTCGCCGTCGGGCGAATAGAGCTTGTCGATGCAGAACTCGGTGCGGTGGGTGTTGCCGGTGACATCCACCAGCAGGTTGCGCAGCAGCCGGTCGACCAGCCACGGCTGGCCCACATCGCCCGAGGGCAGGCGCGAGAAGGCGATCTCGAGTTCGTGCAGCGCCTCGTCGCGGCCCTCGTCCACGCGAGGCGCCTGGCTGGTGGGGCCGATGAACAGGCCGGAGAACAGGTAGGACAGCGCCGGGTGGTTCTGCCAGCAGGTAAGCAGGCTGCGCAGCAGGTCGGGGCGGCGCAGGATCGGGCTGTCGGCCGGGGTCGGTCCGCCCAGCGTGATGTGATTGCCGCCGCCGGTTCCGGTGTGGCGGCCGTCGAGCATGAACTTCTCGGTGCCCAGGCGGGTGAGGCGCGCCTGCTCGTAGAGCAGCGTGGTGTTGCGCGCAAGTTCGCGCCAGCTTGCGGCCGGGTGAATGTTCACCTCGATGACGCCCGGGTCTGGCGTGACCGGCAGGCGCACCAGCCTCGGGTCGCGAGGCGGGGCATAGCCCTCGATCACCACGGGCAGGGCCAGCGCGGCCGCGGTGTCCTCGATGCAGGAGACGAGGTCGAGCCAGTGTTCGAGATGGCTGAGCGGGGGCAGGAACACGTGCAGGCGGCCTTCGCGGGCCTCGACACACAGCGCGGTGCGCAGCGCGTCATCGGGCAGCAGCGCACTGCCCGGGATGTCCCCCGTGCCGGCGGCGGCCGCGGCCCGGCGGGCATCGCCCCCCAGCGGGCCGCCGGTCATCGGGGTTGCGCCTCGGGTTCGCGCGGTCGGGTCCGGGGTGCCGGCTGTTGCGTGCGTGGCGACGCCCGTCGCCCCGCCCACGGTCGCGGCATAGCCGCCTTCGGCCGGGAGCGCGACGCGCAGCGCGCGCGGATCGGCCGGCAGTTGCGGCAGCGGCTCGAGTTGCGAGCGTTCGTACAGGCGGTGGCGCTGCTCGGCCGGGACTACGGGTAGCGACTCCAGCGGCAGGCGCAGCCCCATCGGCGAGTCGCCGGGCAGCAGCGCCATGTAGCCGCGCCGGAAGCGCCACTGCCCGCTGGCCCAGCGCGAGCGCGCGAAGTCCCATGCGAGCGGCAGCGCATGGCCGGTGGGTACGTGCAGCCCGCGATCGAGCAGGCGGGCGAGGCGCTGGCGCTCGAGCGGATCGGCGAGGGTCGGCGACAGCGGATCGACGTTGTCGGGCAGCCGCTGCTCGAGCAGCAGGTAATGGAAGCTGTCCTCGTATCCGGGGTGCAGGTAGAGCGCCGGCAGGCCCAGGCGCTCGGCGAGTTCCTGGGCGAAGGCGTGCGCCTCGGCCTCGCCGTGTCCGAGATCGCGCGAGGTGTCGGCGAGCAGCGCGGGATCGCGCCAGACCGCGACGCCTTCGCGACGCCAGAACACGGCGAGCATCCAGCGTGGCAGCGGCTCTCCCGGATACCACTTGCCCTGGCCGTGGTAGAGGACGCCACCCGCGCCGAAGGTGTCGCGCAGGCGGCGCACCAGCCGGTCGGCCATGCGGCGCTTGTCGGGGCCGTCGGCGGCGACCGTCCACTCGGCCGACTCCATGTCGTCCACCGACACGAAGGTGGGCTCGCCGCCCATCGTGAGCCGCACGTCGCCGGCGGCGAGATCGGCATCGACCTGTTCGCCCAGCGCCTCGATCGCCGACCATTGCGCGTCCGAGTAGGGCAGCGTCACCCGTGGATCCTCGCGCAGCCGGCGCACCGAATTCTCGTGCTCGAAGGACTCGACCTCGCAGGCGTCGGTGTAGCCGGTGACGGGTGCCGCGCCCTCGGGGTCGGGCGTGCAGGCGAGCGGGATATGGCCCTCGCCGGCAAACAGGCCCGAGGTGGGGTCGAGGCCAACCCAGCCCGCGCCGGGAATGTAGACCTCGGCCCACGCGTGCAGGTCGGTGAAGTCGCGCTCGGGGCCGGCCGGGCCGTCGAGCGGCTTCTGGCCGGCGACGAGTTGCACGAGGTAGCCCGATACGAAGCGGGCGGCAAAGCCGAGGTGGCGCAGCGCCTGCACCAGCAGCCAGCCGGTGTCGCGGCAGGATCCGAGCGCGCGCTCGAGCGTCTGCTCGCAGGTCTGCACGCCGGGCTCCATGCGGATCGTGTAGGCGATCTCGCGCGCGAGGCGCTGGTTGAGTGCGACCAGCGCGTCGATGGTGCGTGCAGGCGAGCGGTCCACCGTCTTCATCCAGCGTTGCAGCAGCGGACCGGACTCGCGCACCTCGAGGTAGGGAGCGAGGTCGCGGCGCAGCGCCGGCTCGTAGTCGAACGGACTGTGGGTCGCGTAGTCCTCGAGGAAGAAGTCGAACGGGTTGATCACCGTCAGGTCGGCGATCAGGTCGACCTCGATCGACAGCTCGCGGGTGCGCTCCGGGAACACCAGCCGGGCGAGGTAGTTGCCGAACGGATCCTGCTGCCAGTTGACGAAATGATCGGCTGGCGTGACTCGCAGCGAGTAGGCGAGCACCGGGGTGCGCGAATGCGCGGCTGGTCGCAGACGCACCACGTGCGGGGACAACTGCACCGCGCGGTCGTAGCGGTAGCGCGTGCGATGGGTGAGCGCGACGTGGATGGTCACCGCGAGCCCGGTGTCGGTGCGAGGAAGTAGGTCGCGCTGATCCCGTCGTGCAGCCGCCCGAAGCCGACCTGCAGTTCGTCGGTGTAGCGGTGCAGCGCCTCGCGGTCGAGCGCGGCGAAGTCGACGCGGTCCAGTTCATGGGCCATGGCCCGCACCTCGCGTACCCGCTCCGCGCTGCGCGGCAGACGACGCAGCGTGGCCTCGATCGTGTCCAGGCAGAAGCGGATCGAGCGCGGGAACAGCCGGTCGGTGAGCAGGAAGCGCAGGACGTCCGCATGGCTCACCGGCGCGCGTACGGTCTGCCGGTACATCTGCAGCGCGGAGAGCGAGCGCAGCACGCTCATCCACTGGATGGTGCCGAAGGGCGCAAGCCCGGGGCCGGCGTCGGCCTCGCCGTTGCCCAGCAGGTTGGCGGAGCGCACGTCGATGATGCGGGTAGTCATGTCGGCACGCTCGATCATCAGGCCGAGCTGCAGGAAGTCGTGCGGGTAGCCGTGCGACATCGTCCCGGCGAGCGTGCCGTAGAGCTGCTGGGCGCCCAGGATCACCGTCTCCAGGAACTCGAAGCGGCGGGTCTTGGCCACGGCGCCAGCCGCGTCCTGGCGGGCCCGCAGCCAGAGCACGTTGAGCTGCTCGAAGGCCTCGCGCGGCAGCAGGTCGCGCAGCAGCCGCGCGTTGTAGCGGGCCGCGCCCAGCGAGGCGAGGATGGAGCCGGGATTCTTCTCGTCGGCCACCAGGAAGCGCACCACGTTGCGCTCGCTGGGTTCGCGGTAGAGCTCGGCGAACAGCGTGCTGCTGCCGGTGATCGCGATGAGCGGGGCCCAGCCGAGCGCGTAGCGGCGCGGCAGGTCGAGCAGCAGGTTCGCGTGCACATTGGCGAGCCGCGCTCCGTCCTCGGCGCGCTCGACGTAGCGTCCCAGCCAGTAGATCGCTTCGGCGTGTCCGGACAGCATCGCTCAGCTCCTCGGCGCGCCGCCCCGCTCAGGCGCCGTCATGGTCGACGATCCAGGTGTCCTTGCTGCCACCGCCCTGGGAGGAGTTGACCACGGTGGAGCCCTTGCGCAGGGCCACTCGCGTGAGCCCGCCGGTGGTGACGTAGGTCGATCGCGAGGACAGGATGAAGGGGCGCAGGTCGACATGCCGAGGTTCGACATGGTCGTCGACCAGCGTGGGCGCGGTCGACAGCGTGATCAGCGGCTGGGCGATGTAGTTGCGCGGGTCGCGGCGGATGAGCCGCGCGAACTCCGCGCGTTCGGCCACGGTGGACTGCGGGCCGATCAGCATGCCGTAGCCGCCCGACTCGTTGGCGGGCTTGACCACCAGCCGGTCGAGGTTGGCGAGCACGTGGTCGCGTGCCTTGCGCTCGACGCACTTGAAGGTCGGCACGTTGGGCAGGATCGCATCCTCGCCAAGGTAGTAGCGGATCATCTCCGGCACGAACGCGTACACCACCTTGTCGTCGGCCACGCCCGCGCCAGGGGCGTTGGCGAGTCCGACCTTGCCCGCCCGCCACGCGCGGAACAGCCCGCGTACGCCGATCACCGAATCCGGATCGAAAGCCTCCGGGTCGAGGAACAGGTCGTCGATGCGCCGGTAGATCACGTCCACGCGCTCGAGGCCGGTGATCGCGCGCCGGTAGACGCAGTCGTCGTCGCCCACGATCAGGTCCGAACCCAGGCACAGCTGCGCCCCCATCTGCTGCGCGAGATAGGCGTGCTCGAAGTAGGCCGAGTTGTAGATCCCGGGCGTGAGCACCACCACTTCCGGCCGGCGGCCGCGTCGCGGCGACAGCGAGGCGAGGCAGTCGAAGAGCTGGGACGGATAGTCGTCCACCGGCAGCAGGGGGGTGTCCTCCAGCAGCTCCGGAAACACGCGCTTCATCACCTGCCGGTTTTCCAGCATGTAGGACACACCCGAGGGCACCCGCAGGTTGTCCTCGAGCACGTACATCGTGCCGTCGCTGTCGCGAATCAGGTCCGAGCCGCAGATGTGCGCCCACACGCGATGCGGAGGCTTGACCTCGACGCACTGCGGCCGGAAGTTCTTCGAGTCGGCGAGCAGCTCGCCCGGGAATACCCCCGCGCGAACGATGCGCTGCTCGTGGTAGATGTCGTCGATGAACAGGTTGAGCGCGTGCACCCGCTGGCGCAGGCCACGCTCGATGCGCTCCCACTCGCTGCGCGCGATCACCCGCGGGATGATGTCGAACGGCCACGCGCGATCGATCGAACTACCCTCCTCGGAGTACACCGTGAAGGTGATGCCCAGGTTGCGGATCGCCAGTTCGGCCGCCGCCCGGCGCTCGCGCAGGTCGGCCTCGGACAGCGACGCGAGGTAGTCGCACAGCGCCGAGGCCACCGGACGCGGCTCGCCCGGTGCCGAGAGCAGCGTGTCGTAGGCGCCGCGGGCGTTGTAGGTTTTCCAGTGGATGGCCATCGGGCAGGGCGTCGGGGGCGGTGGCGGACTGAGCAGCACGAACCGTGCCGGCCATTCTATGCGCGGCCCCGGGCAACGATGCCTGTCGAGGGGGCAGTCCGGGCGGGCGGCGGGTCCCGTGCCCCATCGCGGTGCATCCGCCCGTATCCTTGTCCGATGCCCACGCCACCGTCCGAACTCCAGGTCGACCTGTTCGGTGATCCTGTCCCGCCGCCGCGTGCCCCGCGCGCGCGCGATGGCGGGGGCATCGCCCCGGCGGTGCCGGACGCCGCGCTGGCCGAACTCGGCCATCGGCTGCCCGAGCGCCTCTACCTCGGCACGTCCTCGTGGTCGTTCCCGGGATGGGCAGGTCTGGTGTACGACCGGCCCGCCGACGCCTCCCGCCTGTCGCGCGAGGGTTTGTCCGCCTATGGCCGACACCCGCTGCTGCGGT
>JBIPNU010000487.1:0-2839 GCA_044370615.1 Burkholderiales bacterium | reverse complement strand
CGGGCGTGAGTGAGTTCCTCGCCCAGCACCTCGATGCGCAGGTCGTTCAGCAGCAGCCGCGCGGTCACGAAACTGTAGCCCGGCTCCTGCTCGATCAGGGCGCGTGCCGACAGGATCGCCGACTTGCGCACCTCGTCGATCGGCACGCCGTCGTACAGGTCGCGCAGCGTCTGGTCGAGGATGGTCCCGGCGCTGGTCTCGGCCAGGCCCTGGCAGGCCTCGTCGAGCAGGCCGCGCAGCCAGCCGAAGTCCAGCGCCTCCAGCGCTTCGCCGCGACGCACCCGCACCACCGGGTCGCCGGACGCCCCACCCTCCTGGGACTGGGCGCGGCGCAGTTCGGCCCGGTTGCGCGCCCGCTGCTCGCGATAGAGCACGTACGAACGCGCGACCTCGTGCAGGCCGGAGCGCATCATCGCCAGTTCGACCTGGTCCTGGATGTCCTCGATGTGGAAGGTGCCGCCGCCGGGCTGGCGACGCATCAGGGCCTCGACGACCATGTGCGTGAGCTGCCCGACCTGCTCGCGCACGCGCGCCGAGGCCGCGGCCTGCGAACCGTCGACCGCCAGGAACGCCTTGGTCATCGCGATGGCGATCTTGGAGGGCTCGAAACCCACGACAGCGCCATTGCGACGAATCACCTTGTACTGCGCGTGGCGAGCGTCGGTCGGCGCAAGCGCCGGGTCGGCTGCGGCCACCGGCATCACCGGCACCTGGGTCGACAGTTCACTGGTTGCCTGCTGCATTCCTCGATCTCCAATCGTCTGCGCGGGCCCGCCAGGCGACCCCGCGCACGCATGCTGTTTCGATCGCCGTCCGGCTCGCCCGACGCCGGCGCCCCCGCGCCACCTCAACATCTGGGGCGCGTGCCTCCTCCCGTCGCAATCCCTGTGCGGACGACCACTACATCTGGTGGCCCCTCGGGTCCGCAGCCCTAATGATAGGGGTTTCGGGCAGGGCGTCAAGGCGCGCGTGCGCATCCGCCCGCCGCGGCCCGGATGCGGCGTTGTGCAGAGCAGCGGGCCTTGCGTTCGCGCGCGGTTCGACCCCCGGGGCCCGCCGTGCCCAGCCGCGTTGTGCAGTGCGGGAGGGTGAACCACGCGACCGGCGGGGCCGCTCAGAGCCCGGCTGCGGTCCGCACCGTCGCGAGGTGGATGTCGACGGTGTCGTCGATGTCGCGCGCGTAGCCCCCGGCCATGCAGACGGCCACCGCCGCGCCGGCGCGCGCGCAGCGCGCCAGCACCCGCCGATCGCGTTCGGCAAGACCCTCCTTGCTGAGCGCGAGCCGGCCGAGGCGGTCGTCGCGCCAGGGATCGGCGCCCGCGAGGTAGATCGCCAGATCCGCGCCCTCGAGGCCCGGCAATCGCGACAGGCCGTCCTCCAGCGCCTCGAGATAGGCGGCGTCGGCGGTCCCGTCCTCCAGTTCGACGTCGAGGTCGCTCGTTGCCTTGCGGAACGGGTAGTTCGCCCGACCGTGGATGGAGAAGGTGCGGGTACGCGCGTCCCCGGCCAGGATGGTCGCGGTACCGTCGCCCTGGTGAACGTCGCAGTCGATCACCACCGCCGACCGGATCCTGCCCTCCGCGAGCATCGCGCGCAGGGCAATCGCCGCATCGTTGAACACGCAGAACCCGCCGCCGCGATCGGCATGCGCGTGGTGGGTCCCCCCGGCGAGATTGACCGCCACACCGTCGGCCAGCGCGGCGCGGCACGCGGCGATCGTCGCCCCCGCGGAGCGGCGCGACCGCTCCACCATCGCCGCCGACCACGGCAGGCCGAGGTCGCGCGCCTCTTCGCGCGCGAGCCGTCCGGCGCTGACCGCCTCGAGCCAGCGCGGCGTGTGCGCGCGCAGGATCTGCTCGTCGCTCGCCGCGTCCGGTTCGCGCAGGGTCACCGCGGCAGGCGGCAGTTCCGCCGCGACCCGCGCGCGCAGGCGCGCATACTTGTCGGCGGGAAACCGATGACCCGGCGGCAGCGGCAGCACGAAGCGGTCGGTGTGGAAGGCGAGCATGTCGGCTTGCCCTCAGCGATCGGCGATCGCCGCATGGAGTCGCGGCCAGTCGAACAGCGGCCCCGGATCGGTCTTGCGGCCCGGGGCGATGTCGCTGTGGCCCGCCAGGTGGTCGAGCCGATAGCGCGTGCGCAGCCCGCGCACCAGCGCGGCGAGTCGCGCGTACTGGACATCCTCGTACGGTCGCTCGTCGGTCCCCTCGAGTTCCACGCCGATCGAGAAATCGTTGCAGCGGCCCCGGCCGCGGAACGCGGACACCCCGGCGTGCCAGGCTCGACGGTCGCAGGAGACGAACTGCAGCAACTGCCCGTCGCGACGGATCAGGAAGTGCGCCGAGACCCGCAGCCCGCGCAGCCCGGCGTAGTACGGATGCGCGCCGCAGTCGAGCCGGTTGGTGAACAGCGCCTCGATCGCGTCGCCGCCGAATTGCCCGGGCGGCAGGCTGATGCCGTGCACCACCAGCAGGTCGATCGCGCAGCCCGCGGGGCGCTCGTCGCAGTTGGGCGAGGGGGCCGGCCGCGCGCCGGGTACCCAGCCCTGCGCGTCCGGCACGAAGCCGTCGGCTCGCCGCACGGGCCTACTCGATGCCCAGCCGCTGCATCCGGTAGCGCAGCTGCCGGAAGGTGATGCCGAGCAGCCGGGCCGCCGCCGTCCGGTTGTAGCGGGTGCGGTCCAGCGCCTCGACGATCGCCTGGCGCTCGACGCTGGCGAGGTAGTCCTCGAGCGGCATCCTCCGCGGATCGACCTCGGCCGCGGCCACCGGCTCGAGCCGCAGGTCCTCGCGCTCGATCACCTCCCCGCTGGACAGGGCCAGCGCGCGCTCGAGGATGT
>JBIPNU010000488.1:0-2839 GCA_044370615.1 Burkholderiales bacterium | reverse complement strand
CACGGCTATCGGGTACAGGTAGTGGCGGTGGGTACCGGTGCCGCGCTCAGGATCGGCGCCAATGGCGACGCCGACCTCGTGCTGGTGCATGCCCGCGCGGCCGAGGACCGCTTCGTGGGCGAGGGGCATGGGGTGGACCGGCGCGATGTGATGTTCAACGATTTCGTGATCGTCGGTCCGCGTGCCGATCCGGCGCAGCTTCGAGGCACCCGCAGCGCAAGCGCCGGGCTGCGGGCGATCGCCGCGCGCGGCGCGCGATTCGTCTCGCGCGGGGACGATTCGGGTACCCATCAGATGGAACTGGCCCTCTGGAAGGCCGCGGGAGGGTTGCCGAAGTGGCCGGGCTACGCGGCGGCCGGTCGCGGCATGGGCGAGGTGCTGACGATGGCGAGCGAACTCCAGGGCTACACGCTGACCGACCGCGGGACGTGGGCGTCGATGCGCCCGCGCCTCGAACTCGAACTCCTGCTGGAGGGCGACGACGCGCTCGCCAACCCGTATGGGGTGATCGCGGTCAACCCTGCGCGTCATCCTCATGTGAACGCGGCCGGCGCGCGTGCGCTGATCGACTGGCTCACCTCGGCCGAAGGGCAGCGGCGCATCGCCGGGTTCAGGGTGGGCGGCGAGACGCTGTTCTTTCCGCCGGCGCAGGCGCGCTGAACGGGCTGCGCGACGTCCACGGCGCGATGGGTCTGCTCGAACCGACACGCGAGGCAATCGTCCGGTTGCTCGCGCTAGACCCGGCGCTCTGGCAGGTGATCTGGACGTCGATGCGAGTCGCGCTGGTCGCGCTGGCGATCGCCACGCCGCCGGCGATCGCCGTCGGCTTCCTGCTGGCGGCCACCCGCTTTCCGGGGCGGCGGGTGCTGATCGTGCTGCTCCAGAGCCTGCTGTCCTTCCCCACGGTGGTGGTCGGGCTGGTGCTCTACCTCCTGCTGTCCAGGCGAGGACCGCTCGGCGCGTGGGAACTGCTGTTCACGCCCGAGGCGATGATCATCGGGCAGGCGGTCATCGCCTTCCCGATCGTCTGCGCGTTCGCGCTGGCCGCAGTCCAGGCGGCCGATCCGCGGCTGATCGAGACTGCCCGCCTGCTGGGCGCCTCCCCGGCGCGCGCCGCGCTCAGCACGCTGTGCGAGGTGCGCTTCGCGCTGGTGGCCGCGGTGCTGAGCGGATTCGGTCGCGTGATCTCGGAGGTGGGCTGCGCGCTGATGGTCGGCGGCAACATCGCCGGGGCGACACGCACGATTCCGACCGCGATCGCGCTGGAGACGAGCAAGGGCGCATTCACCGAGGGCATTGCGCTGGGCATCGTGCTGATGCTGCTGGCGCTGGTCGTCAACGCGCTGCTGGCGGTGTGCCAGGGGCAGGGCGGCGCGGTGTCGGGGGGGCGCGGGTGAGCGGATCGGCAGCCGTGCTCGAGGCGCGCGGCCTCACGGTGCGACGCGCGGGCCGCTCGGTGCTCGAGGACTGCTCGCTGCGGCTTGCTGCCGGAGAGGCGATCGTGCTCACCGGCGACAACGGGTCGGGCAAGACCACGTTGCTGCGCCTGCTCGCGGGACTCGACGTGCCGGACGCGGGCGAGGTGCGCTTCGCCGGGATGCCGATCGGACGCGGCCTGACCGGCGCGCGTCGCAGGCGCCTCCAGTACGTCGGCGCGCACCCCTACCTGTTCTCCGGCAGCGTACGGGGGAACCTGGCGTACGGGCTGGTGATGAGCGGCATCCCGGCAGCGGAGCGCGATCGGCGGGTGGCCGACGCGGTGGAGTGGGCGCGGCTGGGGGGGGCGCTTGCCACCGCGCCGTCGCGGCTGTCCTCGGGCGAGCGGCAGCGGGTGGCGATCGCCCGGGCGCGGGCGCTCGATCCGGAGGTGGTGCTGCTCGACGAGCCGACCGCGAACCTGGACAGCCGCTCGCGGGCGGAGGTGCTCGGGCTCGTGCGCGCGCTGTGCGCCGGGGGCGCCGCGGTGCTGGTCGCCGCGCACGATCGGGACTGGGATAGTCTTCCCGACGCGAGGCGCCTGCACCTGGTCGACGGCCGGCTGGTGGCTTCGTCGGGGACCGGCGCGCGACCGCCCGCGTGAGGGGCGGTGAGGCGAACCGGCGACCCGGGCGATCGGCGCGGGGCGCAAGCGGCGGGGAGGGCGGGATGCGGGTGATCGGATTCGCCGGGTTCTCAGGCAGCGGCAAGACCACGCTGATCGAGCGGCTGGTGCCTTGCCTGGTCGGTGCCGGCCTGAGGGTGTCGCTGGTCAAGCACGCCCATCACGCGTTCGACATCGACCATCCTGGCAAGGACTCGCACCGTCACCGGCTGGCGGGCTGCTCGGAGGTCCTGGTCGGCTCGGCACGCCGGTGGGCACTGGTGCGCGAGCTGCGCGACGAGCCCGAACCCGGGCTCGACCAGCACCTCGCACGCCTGTCGCCCTGCGATCTCGTGCTGGTCGAAGGCTGGAAGCACGCGGCGATCCCGAAGATCGAGGTGCACCGTCGGGTGGTGGGAGCCGCGCTGCTGGCCGTCTCGGATCCGAACGTGGTGGCCGTGGCAAGCGATGTGCCGGCCGGCCAGTTCGCCGGCCTGCTTCCCCGCCCCGTGCCGGTCTTCGACCTCGATGCGGTCGACAGCCTGGCCGGGTTCGTGCTCGAGCGCGCGCGCGCGCCGGGCGCATCGTTCGCGGACTGAGCCGGCGTCGCGGGGCGGCGCCGGTCGCCGGCGGGCGCCGGGCGGCACTGCGGTGGCGAGCGGCTCGCCACGCACGGTCGGCGGTGTCGCGCGCGATCGCGGCGCTATCATCGCCGCATGGAACAGGTCACCGGCTCCCTGCAACTGCTTTATTTCGCGC
>JBIPNU010000485.1:0-2840 GCA_044370615.1 Burkholderiales bacterium | reverse complement strand
GCCCCTCGGCATGGACGCTGCCGCTGGATAACCCTTCATTCCGCTCGGGAATGTTCCCTGTTCTTCGTGTGAAGTGTCTGTTTTCCCTTCAGGTTCCACCGATCCCCGGCAGGTTACGGGTGGCGACGAGGCGGGTCGAGTCAGCCGACGTCGCCGCAGGATCGTGGTCGCGCTGGCGAGCCTGACGGTGCCCTCCGTGGCGGCGGCAGTGCCCGCGTTGCCCCCGATCGGCCTGGCGAGCCGTGTCGTGGCCCGCTTCGACGACCCGGCGACGGTCGAGACATGGCGCCCGCTCGACGATCGGGTGATGGGCGGACGGTCGCGTTCGTCCGCCGCCTGGTCGCCGGAGGCGGCGCTGGTGTTCGCCGGGGAACTGTCGCTCGAACAGGGCGGGGGATTCGCGTCCCTGCGGGCCGAGGTCGGGCCGATGGACCTGCGCGGCACTACCGGCCTTCTGCTGGTCGCACGCGGCGACGCCCGCGACTACCGGCTCAACCTGCGCGACCGGGCACTGGCGCAGCGCGGGGACGAGGGCACCCAGTTTCGCGCCACCTTCAGAGCCGAACCCGATGGGTGGCAGCGATGCTGGCTGCCGTGGTCGGCGTTCGCTGCCACGCGTCGCGGACGCGCGCTGCCCGGGGTGGCGCCGTTGAGTCTCGACGCGATCGCGAGCGTGGGTCTGATGACCGCATTTCGCGAACCGGGTCCGTTCCGGCTGGAACTGCGAAGCATCGAGGCGATCTGAGCAAGCGCGACGCACGGGCAACGTGTGTCCGTGCGTCGCGCGGCACCGCTCAGCCCTTGAGGCAGGTGCTCATGAAGGCCTTGCGATCGTCGCCCTTGAGCTCCTTGGCGCCAGCCTTCTTGTTGCATTCGGCCATGCGCTCCTGAGGCGTCGACTTCGCCGGCGCCGATGCGGCGGGCACCTCGCCCTTCAGGCAGCTGCTCATGAACTTCTTGCGGTCGTCGCCCTTGAGTTCCTTGGCTCCGGCCATCTTGTTGCAGGAGGCCATGAGTTCCTGCTGCTTGGTACGGCCATCCTCCGCAGCCTGGGCGGGCACCCAGGCCAGCACTGCAAGCAGGGCGGTCGCGACCGCCCCGGTCGTCGTGAAGCGCATGGTCCTGATCCTCCGTAACGGCCTCGCCCGGACGCGGGCGATGCTGCCGTGCCGCGACTATGCCACAGGCGGGAGGGTCATTCGATGACACCCGCCGACCGGGCGCGCAGTTCGGCTGCGAGTGCACGCCCGGACAGCCATGCATCCTCCATGCGCCCCGCGCTCGTCCAGTCGCCGCAGGCTCCGGCGCGGGCATCGGCATCGAACAGGCAGCGTCGCGGCAGCGGTGGCAGGGCGTCGTCGGGCCGGGCGTAGCGCCAGCGGTGAGCCCGCTGCGAGCGGATGCGATCGGCGATCCCGGAGCGTTCGCGAAAGGCTTCGAGCAGCCGCGTCGCGACCGTGTCGGCGTCGTCCTCGAGATGCTCGAGTGTCCATGCGACGCTCGCGTGCAGCACCCAGCGCCCGCCTGGTGCTCGACCCGGCCTCGATGCCTCGCGCGCGGCCCAGGCCAGGGGTGAATCGTCGATGAACGCCGCATCCCAGCCAGGGTCGGTGACCGGATCGAGATCGACCATCACCGCCCAGCAGGGCTGCATCGTGCGAGCCGCAGCCGCCGTTGCGAGCGAGGGCACTTCGGCGAGCAGGTGCGAGGTCTGTGGGGCCGGCGCGGCGCAGACCAGCCAGTCCCAGCGCTGCGGCGGCGCATGCTCGGCGAGCCCTCCGTTCGCCGCCACGGTGAGTTCCCAGCCCGCGTCGAGGCGACGGGCGCGAAGGATCGTGGACTCGCAGGCGATATCCAGGCCGCGGGCGAGCGCCCGCCGGGACCGCGCGACTTGTCGAACACCTGCACTCGCCAGCCCGCCGCCGCCAGGTCGCCGGCGCAGGCGAGCCCGGAGACCCCGGCGCCGACGACGGCAACCGAGGGGACGTGATCGCCGCGGGGCATGTTCATGTGCAGGCTTCCTCTCCGGGGTCGGGGCGCGGGCAGGGGACGAAGCCGAAGCGCGGGCCGGGCGCGACCGGACCCAGCATCGCGAGCGGCAGGGTACACCCCGCCAGGCGCAGGAAGGCGCCGACGGTCGACGGTTCGGCCCATCCCTGCTCGTCGAGCGCGCCGCCCGCGGCATCGTGCGCGACGGCGCAGATCCGCGCGAGATCGCGGTCGTCGATCAGGCCGACGCCCGACTCGAACTCGACGAGCAGGCTACCCTCTGCGGTCAGCCATGCATGCCGGGGCGCGTCGACCGGCTGGCCGGTATGAGTGCGCAGGGTGGCGGAGATGGCGTCCCCGGCGTCGAGCGAGAGCACCCAGGGGCAGGCCTCGAGGTCGACGAACACCCGCTGCGGACCGTTCTGGAAGAACCAGCGCCCCCGGGCGTCGGCGAGGTAGTTGCGGCCGATGAAACCGGCGGTGCCGGGGTGTCGCACCGGTTCGCCGCGGATCCGCCAGCGGCCGCGCCGATCGAGTTGCAGCCAGCCATAGACCGCAGGCACGTCTGGCCAGCGGCGCATGGCTTGCGCGACAAGGGCTTCCATGGCGACACTGTAGCGGCTGGCTGCCGGGTCGGCGTGCCGGGCGAGGTTGCCCGCACCGGCCGGCGGCTCTTCCGAGGAGCTCTGCATGCCGGAATCGCCCCAGGGACCTGCCGACTTCATGGAGTGGCTGCGCACGGTCTGGTCGCCCGAAACCTACGGACTGAATCCAGCCGTCCCCGGCACCGGGCCGTTTGCAGGGATGCCTGGCGTCCCGTCATGGTTCGCGCCGACCGCCGATCCGAAGGA
>JBIPNU010000484.1:0-2846 GCA_044370615.1 Burkholderiales bacterium | reverse complement strand
GGCGAGCAGCGTGATCGCCAGCGCGGCGATGAAACCCAGCACGTAGCCGGCGGACACCTCGTAGAGCAGGTGCGCGGCCGAGGACGTGCGCTCGCCCTCGCCGGCGGCCATCAGGAGATCGTGGGCGAACTCGGTGGCGGCAAAGCCGGCGAGCCAGACGAGCAGGCCGCCCAGGCCGAGCACGAGGCGCCACTGCGCGAGCGGGACGGCGGCCGCGTTCGCCGGCAGCGATGCGGTGACGACGGGGTTGTTCATTCTGTCCTCCATTGTCGGGGATAATCCCCATCCCGCGTAGAATGCGTCGGCGGATCGGGGGTTCCCTCGTCCGACGGCGAGAGGTCATGGAGCATTCCACCGCATCGGCGGAATCGTCCGCCGAAAGTCATTCCGTGGCGCCCGGCCCGGCTGATACCTCGCCCGGCGCCGCAGTGGCCGAGCCGCGGGTGCGCGCGCTGGGACGCAGCGACTACCTCGCCACCTGGCAGGCGATGCGCGCCTTCACCGCGGCGCGGGATGCGGCGGTGGCCGACGAGTTCTGGCTCACCGAGCACCCGCCGGTCTACACGCTCGGGCAGGCGGGGCGGACCGCGCACCTGCGCGCGCCCGGCGACATCCCTGTGGTGCGCTGCGATCGCGGTGGGCAGGTGACCTACCACGGGCCCGGCCAGGTGGTGCTGTACGTGCTGGTGGATCTGCGCCGCCGCGCACTCGGCGTGCGCCCGATGGTCCGGCTGCTCGAACGCTGCGTGATAGACTGGCTGGGCAATCGGGGGATCCGGGCTCACGGGCGCGACGATGCGCCCGGCGTCTACGTCGGCGAAGCCAAGGTGGCCGCGCTGGGGCTCAAGGTGTCCCGCGGTGCCACTTATCACGGGCTGGCGCTCAACGTGGACGTCGACCTGGCCCCGTTCGACCGCATCGATCCCTGCGGCTACCCGGGCCAGTCGGTCACCCGCACCCGCGACCTTGGCGTCGTCGCGGGCGTTGACGAGGCAGGGCGCGAACTGGCTACCGGACTTGCCCGGCTGCTGCGAGCGCATCCGCCCTCCGTCGGCTCGCCACCGCCCACGGCCTGAGGTACACCCATGACCGCCCCGATCCAGCCCGGCGAGAAGCAGAAGTCCCAGGCCAAGACCGCGCGCAACCCGATTCCGATCGTGCCGGTCGGGTCGATGCTGCGCAAGCCGGAGTGGATCCGGGTGAAGGCGCCGTCGGCGGGGTCGCGCTTCCACGACATCAAGCGCATCCTGCGCGAGCAGAAACTGCACACCGTGTGCGAGGAGGCGTCCTGTCCGAACATCGGCGAATGCTTCGGCAAGGGCACCGCGACGTTCATGATCCTGGGCGACCTGTGTACCCGGCGCTGCCCGTTCTGCGACGTGGGCCACGGTCGCCCGCTGCCGCCCGACCCCGACGAGCCGGCGCACCTGGGCGAGACCATCGCCGCGCTGGGGTTGCGCTACGTGGTGATCACCAGCGTCGATCGCGATGACCTGCGCGATGGCGGCGCCGGGCACTTCGTGGCCTGCATCCGGGCGGTGCGCGAGCGCTCGCCGGCCACCACCATCGAGGTGCTGGTTCCCGATTTCCGCGGCCGACTCGACCGCGCACTGGCGGTACTGGACGGCGCGCCGCCGGATGTGATGAACCACAACCTCGAGACCGTGCCTCGGCTCTACCGCGCGGCTCGCCCGGGTGCGGACTATGCGAACTCGCTCGAACTGCTGCGTGCGTTCAAGGCGCGCCATCCCGGCGTGCCGACCAAGTCCGGCCTGATGGTCGGGCTGGGCGAGACCGACGAGGAAATCCTCGGCGTGATGCGCGACCTGCGCGCGCACGACGTGGACATGCTTACCATCGGCCAGTACCTGCAGCCCTCGGCCCATCACCTGCCGGTGCTGCGCTACGTGCCGCCGGAGACCTTCCGCCTGTACGAGCGCGAGGCGCAGGCGATGGGTTTCGTGCATGCGGCCTGCGGGCCGATGGTGCGGTCCAGCTACCACGCCGACCAGCAGGCCCACGAGGCGGGTGTGGTCGAGTCCCGCTGACCATGTCCCCGCGTGCCTGCCAGCCTGTCCGTCCACTGCCCTCGGGAGTCGATTCGACGCCCGCAGCCCTGACCGCCCGCGCGAGGACGCGTCGCTCGATCGCGGGTGCCACCCTGTCTGGCGTGGCGCTGGCGATGACCAGCAGCGCGTCGCGTGCGCAGTCGCTCGCCGGCCTGGCCAGCGCCGACCAGGTGAGCGCGCTGCGCTCGGCGCTCGGCCAGGGCGCCAGCCGGGCGGTCGAGCAACTGGGGCGGGCCGACGGATTCTGGGGCAATGCGCAGGTGAAGATCCCCCTGCCCGACGCGCTGGAGCGCGTGCGCAGTCCGGCGCGACTGCTCGGGCTGGGCGGGCAGTTCGATGCACTGCAGGTGTCGATGAACCGCGCCGCCGAGCAGGCGGTGCCGCAGGCCCTGTCGCTGCTGCAGTCGGCGATCCGCGCGATGAGCGTCCAGGACGCGCAGGCCATCCTCGCCGGCGGGCCGACGGCGGCGACCGACTACTTCCGCAAGGCGAGCGGCGCCGACCTGCAGGCGCTGTTCCTGCCGGTGGTGACCCGTGCCACCGAGAAGGTCGGCCTCGCCCAGCAGTACAACGCGATCGCGGAGCGCGGCGCCTCGCTCGGCGTGGTCGACGCGAAGCAGGCGCGGCTCGAACCCTGGGTCACCGGCAGGGCGCTCGACGGGCTGTTCCTGATGATCGGCGAGGAAGAGAAGAAGATCCGCGCCAACCCGGCGGGCGCCGCGACGGACGTGGCCCGTCGGGTGTTCGGCGCGATCGGACGCTGATCGCCCACGCCCC
>JBIPNU010000071.1:0-8079 GCA_044370615.1 Burkholderiales bacterium | reverse complement strand
ACCGACGCCAACGGATCAGGACCCCGCCATGAGCCCGACCGCCCGCATGTCTCGTCAACTTCCCGGCACCCGCCTCGCGCTGCTCGCGCTCCTTGCGCTCGCAGGCGTCGCGGCCCAGGCCGCAGAGCCTGCCTACCCGAATCGTCCAGTGCGCTTCCTGATCCCGCAGTCGCCGGGTGGAGGCTCCGACACCATCGGCCGCCTGGTGGCGCAGCGGCTTGCCGAGAGCTTCGGGCAGTCGTTCGTGGTGGACAATCGCCCCGGCGCGGCGGGCATGCTCGGCGCCGGGATCGTCCGCAACGCCACGCCGGATGGCTACACGATCCTGCTCTCGGCGATCGACACCATCACCGCGCCGCTGGTGAGCCGCAACGCTCCCTACGACGTGCTGAAGGACTTCGCGCCCGTCACCCAGCTCACGACCTCGCCGAACGTGTGGCTGGTGAATCCGGCGTTCGCCGCGAAATCCATGAAGGAGCTGGTCGACCTCGCCCGTGCGAAGCCCCGGCAGCTCGACTACGCGTCCTCGGGCGTGGGCAGCATGCAGCACCTGGGCGGCGAACTCCTCAACCAGATGGCGAAGATCGAACTCGCGCACGTTCCCTACAAGGGGGGCGGCCCGGCGCTGGTCGACCTGCTTGGCGGGCGCGTGCCGGTGATGGTTTCCGGCACCCAGGGCGCGCTGCCCTTCATCCGCAACGGCAAGGCGCGCGCGCTGGCCGTCACCACGCCGCGACGCCTGTCGGCGCTGGCCGAGGTGCCCACGGTCGCCGAGGCGCTGGGCCTGCCCGGCTACGAGGCGGTGAACTGGCAGGGGCTGTTCGCGCCTGCGGGGACGCCGCCCGCAGTAGTCAACAGGCTCGCCGAGGCCACGATCGCCCAGCTCAACCTGCCCGAGGTACGCGCGCGGCTCGCCGAGCTCGGCTACGACCCGGTCGGCAACACGCCGGCGGTGTTCGCAAAGCTCGTCCTGGCTGAGCACCGCAAGTGGACGAAGCTCGTGCAGGCTGCCGGCATCAAGCCCGAGTGACCCGGAAGCGGCGCGCGTCTCGCGCGCGCTGACCCCGTCGGCCCGACCGCACGGTCGCCGGCGCCCACCACTGATCGAAAGGGACCCCTCCCATGCCCATCACCCGCGGCAATCCGCCCGGCATCCGGCACATGCGCTCGACCGTCTACAACCACTTCGTCCGGGTGGACGCGCCGAAGAGCATGATCTTCGTCTCCGGACAGCTGGCCCGCGACGACAGCGGCCAGATGATCGGCGGCAACAGCATGCTCGAGCAGTCGCGCCAGGTGCTGCGCAACATCCAGGCGAGCCTCGAGGCGGCAGGCGCCACGATGGACGACGTGGTCTGGACCACCGTGTTCACCACCGACATGCGCGAGTTTCGCGAGATCGTCGCCGCGCGCGAGGAGTTCTGGCGCAACCAGCTGCCCACGAGCACGATGATCGAGATCAGCCACCTCACCGAGCCGGCGGCCAGGATCGAGGTGCAGGTGATCGCTGCGATCGGCTGAACGTCCGCGCGCGGACGGTGTGCGTCAGACTGCGGGGCCTCGTCCGACGACCAGCCGTATCAGTCGATCTTCACGCCTGCCCGCGCGATCACCCGGGACCAGAGCGCGATCTCCCGGCTGAGGCGCTCGCCGAAGGCCTCGGGCGAGCCGCCGGCGGGGGAGCTGCCGTCGCTCTCGAGTCGCTCGATCAGCTCGCGACTCTTGAGCATCCGGGCGAACTCCGCGTTGTAGCGATCGACGATCGCCCGCGGCGTTCCGCGCGGCACGATGACGCCGTTCCAGTTCACGACCTCGTAGTCCGGCAGCCCGGATTCGGCCACCGTCGGAAGCCCGGGCTGCGCGGCGATGCGGGAGGTCGTGGTCACCGCGATCCCGCGCAGCTTGCCGTTGCGCACGAACGGCAGCGTGGGCAGGACGCTGCCGAAGATCACCGTGACATTGCCGGCCACCGCGTCGAGCAGCGCAGGCGCCGTTCCCTTGTACGGGATGTGCGTCATCTGGACCCCGGCCATCATGCCGAAGTGTTCCACCGCAAGGTGCGAGAGCGCGCCGTGCCCGGTGGACGCGTAGTTGAGCGCACCCGGGTTTCTCCGCGCGAGCGCGATCAGGTCCTTGACCGTCTTCGCGGGCAGGGACGGGTGCACTGCGATCAGCAGCGGCCCCTGCGACAACTGGATGACGGGCTGCACGTCCTTCACCGGGTCGAAGGACAGCTTGTAGAGCGACGGGTAGCTGGAATAGTTGGACACCAGGATGGTGAGCGTGTAGCCGTCCGGCGGGGACTTCACGCCGAACTCCACCCCGAGCACGCCGCTGGCACCGGTCCTGTTCTCGACGATGACCGGCTGCCCCAGCGATTCGGCGAGCCGGGCGGCGGTCAGGCGACCGATGAGGTCGGTGCCTCCCCCGGGCGCGAAGGGCACGATCATGCGGATGGGCTTCGCCGGAAACGACTGCGCGCCCAGGGGTGCCGCGACCAGCCCCGGGAGCGCGATCGTGCAAAGCGCAGCCCTGAAGATGAAAGCCCGTCGATGTCTCATCGCCCTGTCTCCCGGTTCGATCGGCTGTGAGCGTCGGCCTCGTCCGCGCGGCAGGGTCCTCGGCCCCTCATCATTGCCTGCACGAGGTCTATTCGCGGAACTGGTCGCCACGCCACTTGAGCGCGGCGCCCAGGCCCTGGCTGGCGGTGATCTCCTTGAACTGACGCCCGGCTTCGGTCTGCGCGGCATAGAGCGGGGCGACCACGTCCAGGCCCGCATTGACCGCGTTGCGGAAACCCGCCGCCTCGGCCCCTCGGTTGACGGCGAGCTTCGCGCAGGCGAGCGCTTCGGGGGACACCATCGCCATGCGCTGCGCGAACTTCATCGTCGCCTCGGCCAGCGCGTCGGCCGGCACCACGCGGTTGATCATGCCCAGTTCGAGGGCGGCCGGCGCGTCGATCATGTCGCCGAGGTAGATCAGCTCGCGTGCCTTCTTGAGCCCGATGAACCACGGCATGACGACGGCAGGGCCCACGTTCGAGAAGCGGACCTCGGGCTCGCCGAACAGCGCGTTGTCGGCGGCGATCGTGATGTCGCAGGCCATCGCGAGCTGGCAGCCACCGCCCAGCGCATGTCCCTGGACCTGCGCGATCACCGGCTTGCGCATGTCCCAGGGTGCCATCTCGAACCGTACGGACTCGCGCAGATGCGCGTGCCAGCGCAGCGCGTCGTGCTTCCATGCCTCGCGCGCCGGGTCGCGGTTGCCGCCGATGTCGTAGCCCACGCAGAACGACCGACCTTCTCCACGCAGGACGACCACCGAGGTGTCCGCGTCCTCGTCGGCCTGGCGGAAGGCGGCCACCATCGCGGCCTTCATGTCGCCGTTGATCGCGTTGAGCTTCGCGGGTCGATTCATGGTGATCACGCCTACCTTGCCGTCGGTGGCGTAGCGGACAATCGGTTCGGTCATCGGGGACTCTCGGTGGGCGGGCGATCGGGGATCAGCGTGTGCCGCAGTGTTGCGGGTGCGCGAGTGCGGGAATCAGCAAGGCGTCGACGATACGGCAACCCCGGCCTTCCGGCATCACCTTGATGGGGTTCAGGTCGATGCTCGCAAGCTGATCGCCGGCGGCGATGGCGAACGCGGCCAGTCGTTCCAGGCAGTCGACGAGCGCGGTGACATCCGCCGGCGGCGCGCCGCGCAGCGGGCCGAAGAGCGCGGATGCACGCAGGCCGTGGATCATCTCGAGCGCGTCTCCCCTGCGCAGGGGCAAGGGACGCAGCACCGTGTCGTCCACGACCTCGACCGCGATGCCACCCAGCCCGAAGACGAGCACAAGGCCGAAGTCCGGATCGCGCTCGATGCCGGCGAGGCACTCGATGCCGCCCGCCACCATGTCCTGCACCAGCCACCCGGTGATCCGGTCGCCGAGCGATGCGGCGGAGGCCCGTTCGTTCAGCGTCGCCCAGGCGGTGCGCACCGCGTCCCCGTCGCGCAGGTCGAGCGCGACCAGGCCGTGCTCGGTCTTGTGCGCGATGGCGTCGGAGACCACCTTCAGGACGACGGGATGATGCAGATCGGCCGCGGCCGCGACGGCCTCCGCCTCGGTGTGAACCAGTCGCTCCCGCGCGACCGGGAGCCCCGCCGCGGCCAGCACCCGCTTGGCATCGTGTTCGTTGAGGGTCGGGCGGGGCGTGCTCCCCCGCAGCTGCGCGCGCAGCGCCGATACGGCAGGCGCCATGTCCGCGGGCGTCAGCGCAGGGCGCGCGGATCGGGTCGACCAGCGCGCCAGGCGGCGGAGCGCGCCCAGCCCCTGTCGGGTTCCGCCGAGCAGCGCGAGCCCGGCACTTGCGAGACGGTCGACCTGCGCGGTCGACACCACGCCGGGGCGCAGGTTGAGCGCGTAGTGCGCGAGCGCAGAGCCGTTCGCGGCCGTGGCGAGCACCTGCGCGAACTCCTCCAGCCGCTCGGTGCTGCCCATGGGCTGCGCGTCGGCACCATCCATGCACATGACGACGGCGTCGAACTCGCCGCTGCCGGCCAGCAGCCCCATCGCTGCCGGGAAGGTGCGCTGGAGATCGCCCGACCCCCACGCGTCGAGCGGATTGCCGTCCCCGGATACCGCGCCGACCACCGGCTCGAGGTGCTGGCGCAGCGCGGGGCTGATCGGCGGCAGGCGGCAGCGCGCGGCGTCTGCCACGTCGAGCACCAGTTCCGCCTGCCCGCCCGAGGCGGTGACGACGGCGATCCGGTCCCCGGCCGGCCACGTGCGGGCCTGGCAGGCGGCGAGGACTTCGGTGAAATCGTCGAGATCGGTGACCTCGATCGCGTGATGCGCCCGCAGCAGCGCCGAGAACACGCGCGACGAGCCGGCGAGCCCCCCGGTGTGGCTGGCGATCGCCCGCTGCGTCGCGGGGTGGCGACCGACCTTGAGCACCACGACCGGCTTGCCTGCGTCCGCGGCGCGATCGAGCGCCGCGACGAAGCGCTCGGGATGCTGCACGCTTTCCATGAACAGACCAATGACGCGGGTGTGCTCGTCGTCGATCAGCGCCTCGAGGAAGTCGACGGTAGCCAGCACGGCTTCGTTGCCCGAGGAGACGACGTGGCTGAAGCCGAAGCGACGCACGTCGCTGAGCATTCCGATGCAGATCGAGCCGCTCTGCGAAACCAGCCCGACGGATCCTCGCAGGCGCGACGCATCGCGTACCGCCTGCTTGTAGAGGCTCGAACCGTGCCAGGGATTGAGCACGCCCATGCAGTTGGGGCCGCACAGCGCGATGGACGCCTCGCGGCAGAGCTCGACCACGCGCTGCTGCAGCGCACGCCCTTCCGCGCCCCGTTCCGCGAAGCCGGATTCGTAGACGACGACCGCGCGCGCACCGGCTTGCGCCGCCTGCTCGACATGCAGGAGCGTGTCGGCGTGCGCGATGCACAGGGCGACGGCGTCCGGCGCCGCGGGCAGTGACGCGATCGACGGATGGCACGGCCTGCCGCCGACCGTGTCGTAGCGTGGGTTGACGGGGAGGATCGTCCCGGCGTATCCGAGCGTCTCGAGCGTGCGCAGCAGGGCACTCGAGCGAGCGGACGGGCGCTCGGAGGCACCGACGACCGCGATCGAGCGCGGTGCGAACAGCGCATCGATCGGCAGCCCGCCCCTCGGCAGGCGCATCGCCGGCTCAGCAGCCTGTTCGGGCATGTTGCGTGCGCTGCAGCCTCGGGGCTGTCGCCAGACGCTCGCTCACGCGGCTTCGAGCACGTCGAGCGGCGCGTTCAGGGGGACGTCGCGCAGGTGGACGCCGCACCCCTCGTAGCCATTTCGCTGCGAGGCCGGGATCGTCCGGCCCCGCGGATCGGCGATCCACAGGCGCAACAGGTGGCGCTTGCGCGTGGGGTCCGACCAGTCCTCGTACGCGCGCCGCGAGTGGAGCGTGACGAAGTTGTTCAGGAACTGGACGTCGCCCGGCTCGAACGGGATGTCGGCGGCGCACTCCTCGACGGTCGAGCGATAGACCGCGATCGCCTCGCGCTGCAAGGGCGTCAACGGCGGCACGCCGGGCAGGCCCTGGGCCTTGTCGATCGCCGAACCCGCGCCGGTCGCGCTGAAGTAGCCGTCGGTAAAGCAGAACATCGGCTGCCGCAGCCACGGCTGCTCGCCGGGGTTGGTATCCCCCTTGAGGGACCGGTGGAAGTCCTGCGCAAGGACGTCGGCCAGGTCGGGCCGGCGTGCGAGGATCCGGTTGTACACGGTGACCGAGCTCGCGACCCGGCTCTCGCCGCCGCTCTTCGCGCCGTTGAGGCAGAGCAGCCCGACGTAATCGCCCCCGTCGGCGTGGAAGAACAACTGCGCCCGCGTGCGGTAGCCGCGTGTGACCGGATCGGCATAGTCGCCACCGAGGTCCTTCACGTGGCCGAGGATATGGCCCTCGCGGTTCTGGGAGACGGGCGCTCCCAGGCAGGACCCGAGCCCGAGGTAGCCGATCACCTGTCCAAGCCGGTCCAGCGCGTCGATCGGAAAACCCTGCAGCATGACGATGCCGCGGCCGTCGGTGAGTTCGCGGCGGACGTCCGCCAGCACTCCGGACAGGGTCGGGAGCGGGAAATGGTCGCGCTCGATCCGCTCCGGGGCAATCCCGGCTGCGCGCACCCGGGCGACCGCGTCGACCAGTTCGCCCGCGTCGCGGGGCGAGAAGCGATAACTCCACCGGGCGACATTGCCCAGCGAATCCGGGTCCCAGCCGGCCGGATCGACCACGGGCCGAAGGCGGACTGCTGGCTCGCGCCGGGCGGTGAGAAAGGTACGGAACCCCGTCATCATGTCCTCCCGGGGACGTTTCGACGAGCACGCATCGTACTGGAAAGCACTGCCGTGATCACGCCCGGCGCGCGGGTGGCTTGCGCACGGTTCCAGCGGCGTCCAGGGTTCGGGGGGGGTGTGCCCGGACCGCTTCCGGCGGGTGGCCGGGTGCGGCCGGCGGTGGCCTGCGGCGTGGTCGAAGGCGAGCCGTCCGGAGATCGCGCCGGAGGGGACGATCCGGAACGACATTTGCTTGCGGGATTCGCGCAACCGCGAGTCCGGCGCAGTCGAGCCCGGGCGACGGATTTCCGACTGCGAGGTTGACGATGCTCTACGACACCCTGATCCACGGCGGCCGGGTCATCGACCCGGCGCGCGACATCGACGGTCTGTTCGACGTCGCCATCCAGGGCGGCCGGATCGCCGCGGTCGCCCCCGACCTGCCGCACGCGCAGGCGTCCGAGTGCATCGACGCCCGCGGGCAGCTGGTACTGCCGGGCCTGGTCGACACCCACGCGCACGTGTTCCAGTACGTGACCGGACGCTTCGGGCTGGATGCCGACCTGGTGGGCGTGCGCTCGGGGGTCACCACCCTGATCGACCAGGGCGGACCGTCCTGCATGACCTTCCCGGCCTTTCGCGAGTACGTGGTCGATGCCAAGCAGGCGCGGGTGGTGGCGTTCCTGTCCGCCTACCTCGTGGGTGGAATGGAGGGTCACTACTACCCCGAGCTCTACCGCCCCGACTGCCTGAACGTCGATGCGACGGTGCGCTGCGCGGTGGAGAACCGCGACGTGGTGAAGGGACTGAAGACCCATGCCGAGATCGGCGGCTTCGAGCGCTGGGGCGTGAAGGTGATGGAGATCGCGGCCGAGATCGGGCGCCAGGCGAACCTGCCGCTCTACATCCACTTCGGCCAGCTGTGGCCGCTGCCGGAGTCGCCGCTGGGGATCGATCCGGACACGGTGTTCCGGGAGGTCGCGGCGCTGCTCAAGCCCGGCGACATCCTCGCGCACCCGTTCTCGCGACATCCGGGCAGCTTCGTGGACACCGCCGGGCGGGTGAATCCCCTGGCCCGGGAAGCCATCGAGCGCGGCGCGCTGGTCGACGTGGGCTACGGCTCGCACTTCAGCTTCACGATGGCGCGCATCGCGCTCGATGCAGGCATCGTGCCCGACTCGCTGGGCGCCGACATGCACGGCTACAACACCACCGTGCCCAGGCCGGCGGGCACGCCGGAAGAGCATCCCGACAAGGAGCACATGTTCGCCGGTACCACC
>JBIPNU010000543.1:0-2587 GCA_044370615.1 Burkholderiales bacterium | reverse complement strand
TCGGCCTGCCGCTGCGCCATGTCGTGGCGATGGCCACCTGCAATGCGGCGCGCATGGCCGGCCTGCAGGCAGTGTGCGGATCACTCACCCCCGGCTTCGACGCCGACGTGACGGTGCTCGACGAGGCCTCGGGCCGCTGGGTGCTGCGCGACAACGAGGGCACGCAGGTGGTGGCCGATCGCCTGCTGAGCCCGTCCTTCTGCCTGCGGCGCGGCGTGCGCTTCCACGCCGACGCGTCGATCCTGCCGGCAGCGATGGCGGCATGATCGTGGCGGCGAACGGCGCAGCCGGTATCGATCGTGCCGACGGGCGCGTGCCCGAGTCGCCGCGCGCGCATCGGGCGCCGTTCGCGCGCATCCGGTGCGCGAGTGACCTGGCGTGCAGTGGACGGAGCGCTCGCGGTACGGCGTGCAGTGGACGGCGCGCGCGGGGCCCGGCGTACAGCGGATCGAGCGCTCGGGGTTCGGCGCGTGGCGGACGGATCGCGCGGTGCCCGACGCGCAGCGGAGGGCGTGCGCCGGGCGACGGGTTCGACCGGGCCGGGTGGACTGCGCGGGTGGACCGGCGGACGTGGCGCTCCGGGCACCGCATGCCGCCGCGCCGCGCCCCGCGCGCGCGATGAACGCTGCCGCCGGGGCGATCATCGCCGCGCGTCCCTGGTGGACTCGGGTGGAGCCGGCCGCGCGGCGCGTGGCGCTCGAGGGACGCTGGCTGCTGCATGCCGGCCCGCCCTACGAGCCCGGGACGTCACCGCCTGCACCGGTGCTGGCGTCCGCATCCCTCGCCTGCCGGCACGAAGGCTGGGCCGATACCGATACGCAGGCGCTGGCCCTGATCGGGTCGGGTGCGGTACGACTGGCGTCCGCGCAGTCGCACCGGGTGCTGACTCCGCTGGCTGCGATCGTCTCGCCGTCTACCGCCGTGGCCGTGGTGGAGGATGCGTCGGGTCGAGCGGCGCCGACCTTCGCGCCGCTGGGCACGACCCGCGGCGCCGATCTTCGCTTCGGCACCCGGGACGCCGGCATCCTCGAGCGACTCGTCCGCCGCGATGGCGAGGAGGCGGAGTTGCTGTCCGCGGCGCTGTTCGAGCCGCTGGACCTGCTCGCGATCGCCGATGAAGGCGTGCGTGGCGGCGACGACCTGCACAACCGCACCACCGGCGCGACCACCGCGCTCGCTGCGGCGCTCGCGGCGCGGTTCGGTCCGTCGCCTTCCGCCGGGGCCGCCTCCCTGCTGCAGTCGCTCGCAGCCACCCCGCTCTACTTCCTCACGCCGTGGATGGCGGCCGCGCGCCTGATGGCGTCCGCCGCCGAACGATGCGTGCCCGGCAGCGTGGTGACGTCGATGGGGGGTAACGGCGCGGCGTTCGGCGTGCAGCTCGCGGGCGCACCCGGTCGCTGGTTCACGGTGCCGGCCGCGCCGCCGGTCGGGCCGCGCCTGCCGGGTACGAATGCCGATGCGCCGGTGCTGGGTGCGATCGGGGACAGCGCGGTGATCGACGCGCTGGGCTTCGGCGGTCACCTGCTCGCCCTCGCCGATGAATCCCGCGCCGCGCTGGCCGGATTCCTGCCCGACGATCCTGGCGCGATCAGCGCCCGGCTGCTGCTGGCCTCTCACCCCGCCTTCGTCGACTCCGGGGTCAGGGTCGGTCTCGATGCCCGTCGCATCGTCGAGCACGGGCTGTCGCCGCTGGTGACGCTGGCGATGGTCGAGGCGCAGGGATGCGGCGGCCTGCTCGGCCGGGGCGTGTACCGGCCGCCAGTCGAGCTGTTCGCGAAGGCGATCGCGGGCCTGGACGGGGACTGATCGTGTCACCCTCGCGTGGACCATCGCGAGGCCCTGTCACGGGCGTGATCACACCGCTCGCGGCACGCATTGAGCCGACGTTGCCTTTGGCATACGATGACCGCTTTCGGACACGGGCCCGCAGCACCGTGGCTGGCCCGGGCATGAACGGGGTCGGCAGCGAGCGCAAGGGTCCCAGCGCGAGGTCGTCATGCCAGTCACCGGTTCCCAGCTCGTTGCCCAGGCGCTTGCCAGCCATGGCGTCGATGCCTTCTTCTTCCTGATGGGCGCGCCCATGCTCGGCGCCGAGAAGGCTTGCCTCGACATGGGCATGCGCGGCATCGACGTGCGCCACGAGCAGGCGGCCGCGATGATGGCCCAGGCCTACTCGCGGGTCACGCGGCGCACCGGGGTGTGCATGGCCTGCTCCGGTCCGGGCACGCTCAACCTCGCCAGCGGACTGGGCACCGCCTTCGTCGACTGCGCGCCGGTGCTGGCCCTGGGCGGCTCCAGCCCCTGGAGCGAATGGGGGACCGGCAGCTTCCAGGAGATCGACCAGGTCGCCGCGATGCGACCGGTCACCAAGTGGGCCGAGCGCTGCTACGAGACCCGGCGCATCCCCGAACTGATCGACACCGCCATCCGCAAGGCGTGGTCGGGCAAGCCCGGACCGGTGTACCTCGACCTGCCCACCGACGTGCTGCTGGGGTCGGTGGAGGAGTCTGCCGTGGTGTGGCCCCGCAGCGAGACGCCGGCGCGCACCCGCCCGCTCGCCGACCCCGCGGCCGTAGAGCAGGCGATC
>JBIPNU010000483.1:0-2850 GCA_044370615.1 Burkholderiales bacterium | reverse complement strand
CTGGGCACGGTCAACCCGGACACCGGCTGGGGCTCCTGGAACTGGGGTCGCTACTCGAACCCGAAGCTCGACGCACTGGTGCAGGGCGCCCTCTCCAGCGTCGATGCGAAGCGCCGCGAGGCCGCCGCGCGCGAGGCGATGGGCGAGGCGCTGCGCGACCATGCGGCGCTGCCGCTGCACCATCAGGTGGCGTCCTGGGCGATGCGCCGCGGGCTGCGCTATGCGGCGCGCCTGGACGAGTACACCTACGCGCACCAGTTCCGGATCGGCTAGCCGCCGTACGCGAGCGATGCAGGGCGCAGCGCGCGACGCCACCGACGGGGATGACCGGCCCACGCTGCTCGTGGAGGGCTGGCGCGGCATCAACCACTCGTATGCGATGGTCAACCAGCACCAGCTGCTTCACCTGGGGCGCTGGTTCCGGCTGTATCACCGCGACCTGCCGTACTACAACGCCCAGTGGAGCGCGCGGCGCAGTTCCGCAGGCTTCGACGAACCCGATGCGCAGGCGATCGACCGCATTCCCGCCCCCGCGCCCGACACCCGCCAGCAGGTCTGCTACCGGATCGGCTTTCCGCTGCGCATGGGGCCCGCCGCGGCCGATCGGCTCTACGTGTTCGGGACCTCCGAGTGGCAGAACATCAACGGCTTCGTGCACGACAACGGGCTGAGGCGAGGCCTGCGCGACAGGAGCCTGTCGATCGTCACGCCATCGCGCTGGTCGCGGGCGGGCTTCCTCAACGCCGGGTTCGAGGACGCCCGGGTGCATGTGGTCCCCCACGGGATCGATCCGGCCCGCTTCCATCCGATCGATCGCGGGACGCGCGCAGCGGTACGCGCCCGGCTGGGGCTACCCGAGGACGCCTGGGCCGTCCTTTCGGTGGGTGCGATGACGGCGAACAAGGGGGTGGATGTCCTGGTCCTCGCCTTCGCCCGCCTGCGCCGTCGCCATCCGCACGCGCGCCTGCTGC
The DNA here is from genome assembly GCA_044370615.1 of Burkholderiales bacterium. Taxonomy (GTDB): domain Bacteria; phylum Pseudomonadota; class Gammaproteobacteria; order Burkholderiales; family CAIKXV01; genus CAIKXV01. Next base: position 1,879 of record JBIPNU010000483.1, on the reverse strand, counting down.
TCAAGGACCAGAGCAACCTGTACGGCATCGGTGCCGAAGGGGTACTCGCCGGGCTGCGGCAGGCGCATCCTGCCGAACTCGACGAGGCGACGCTGGCCTCGATCACCGTGATCGCCGAGAACCTGAGCCAGGACGGCCTTCGCGAACTCTACGGTGCGGCCGACTGCTATGCGTCGACCTATCGCGCCGAGGGCTTCAACCTGCCCCCGCTCGAGGCTGCCGCGTGCGGCACGCCGGTGCTGGTCACGCAGGGCGGCCCGACCGACGACTACGCCGAGCCCGACTTCGCCGTGCAGGTCGAATCGCGCAGGCGGGCAGAGGGTATTCGCGCCTGGCTGGAACCCGATCCCGACGCCACGCTCGCGCGGCTGGAGGAGATGCTCGAGGCGCGCGTGCCCGGGCTGGATGCGACGGCCGCGGTGCCGCGCATCCACGCCGGGCATGCCTGGGCGAGCGTCTGCGAGCGGCTGGCGCGGGTGCTGCGCGGGGGTTGAACGCGGGCTCGGCGAGCCGGCGCGACGACGCCGTCCCTCAGGCCGAGGTTTCGTCGGGGAACATCTCCGGATGGGCTGCGCGGTGCGCGGCCTCGAAGGCCTCGATGCGCGAGGCGTACTCGCCGGTGCGCGCGATGTCGTCGAACCCGTTGAGCAGGCAGCGCTTGCGGATGGGCGCGATCGTGAAGGCGTGGCGCCCGCCCTCCGGATCGACGACGACCTGCTCGGCGAGATCGACGGTGACCGGCGCGGCGGGATTTGCGTGCAGCCGTTCCCGGAGCCGCGCGCAGACCGGGGCGGGGAGCACGACCGTGAGCAGGCCGTTCTTCGCGCAGTTCGCATCGAAGATGTCCCCGAACGAGGGTGCGATCACGCAACGGATGCCGAATTCGTCGAGCGCATAGACCGCGGTCTCGCGCGAGGAGCCGCATCCGAAGTTGGCATCGGCGACCAGGATCCGCGCGCGGTTCCACGGTTCGCGGTCGAGCAGGAAGCCGGTGCGCTGGCCCTGCGGGTCGACGCGCTGGTCGTAGAAGAGGATCTCGCGGTAGCGCGGACCCCGCGGGACCTTGTTGAACCGCGTCGGGCACAACTGGTTGGTGTCGACATTGGCCTCGTCGATCGGGGCGGCGATGCCGGTGACGGTGGTGAAGGGCTGCATGGTCGCGCCTCAGTCTGCTGCGCCGAGCCGGCGCACGTCCACCAGCCGTCCGTGGAGCGCGGCGGCCGCGGCCATCGCCGGGCTGGCGAGATGGGTGCGCCCCCCCGGCCCCTGGCGGTTGCGGAAGTTCCGGTTCGAGGTGGACACGCAGCGCTCGCCCGGGGCGAGCTGGTCGCCGTTGATCGCGGTGCACAGCGAGCAGCCCGGGTCGCGCCACTCGAAGCCGGCCGCGGTGAAGATCCGGTCGAGCCCCTCGGCCTCGGCCTGGCGGCGCACGCCCTGCGAGCCCGGGACCACCCAGGTCGGAACCCGTGCCTTGCCGAGCCGGGCCACGGCGGCCGCGGCGCGCAGGTCCTCGATCCGCGCGTTCGTGCACGAGCCGATGAAGACGCGATCGACCGCGATGTCGGTGAGGGCCATGCCGGGCACCAGCCCCATGTAGTCGATGGCCGTGCGCCACTGCGCCTCGCGTCGCTCGTCGCCTGCGCGGGACGGATCGGGCACGCAGCCGTCGACCGGCAGCGCGTGCTCCGGGCTCACACCCCAGGTCACGGTGGGCGCGACGGTCGTCGCGTCGAGGCGCACCTCGCGGTCGAACACCGCCGGCCCGTCGCTGCGCAGCGCGCGCCAGCGATCGAGTGCTCGCTCCCAGGCGGCGCCCCGCGGGGACTGCTCGCGGCCCTCGAGATAGGCGAAGGTCGTGTCGTCGGGGGCTACCAGCCCG
>JBIPNU010000481.1:0-2858 GCA_044370615.1 Burkholderiales bacterium | reverse complement strand
TCTCGGAGTCGCGGTGCGCGCGGGCCAGGCAGCTCAGCACCGCGATGAACAGGGTGAGCGACAGCACCACCGGCAGCAGCTGCAGCGAGGTGAACCCGAGTACCGCGCCGACCCCGTCGGCCGCCACCCGACCTCCGGCCGCCATGCCGAGCACCCGCACGAGCTGGGTGGTGACCATGATCGCCACCAGCACCGCCCCGACCGCCGAGGCCGTGAGCGCGAGGTCCTTCAGCAGCGACCGGCGCGCGATCACCGGGGCGTTCCGTCCCGGCCAGCGGGACGCGTTTTGACTTCCGCCGAACGCGCCATCGATAATGGTCGCGCGGCCGGCAGCAAACCGGCGCGCGGTCCGAGGCGTGGCGCGATCGGCCGGGAGTGGGTGCCAGGTGGACGCCCGGTCGGGTGGCCGTGGCGTCCGTACCGGACCCGCCGGCAACCCGCTGCGGAGCGCGGTGACGCCACCGCGGGCGACCGATCGCTCGCGACGGGCGCGAGGACGGCGCCCGGGCCACCGCGTGGCGACGATCGGCGCATCGCAGACTCGACGAGGAAATTCACGTGGACTTTAGCATACGCACCGGCAGCCCAGACAGGCTGCGCAGTGGCTGCGTCGTGGTCGGGGTGTTCTCGCCACGCCGCCCCGGGCAGGCCGCACAGGCCATCGATCGCGCCACCGGCGGGCTGGTCGGCGACATCCTCAAGCGCGGCGATTTCGAGGGCCGCGCAGGCAGCACGCTGATGCTGCCTCGGGTCGCCGGCACCGCGTTCGAGCGGGTGCTGCTCGTCGGGCTGGGGGCCGAGGCCGAGCTGACCGAGCCGCGTTACCGCGACGCGGTGCGCGCCGCCGTGACCGCGCTGCGCGCCGCCGGTGCCCGCGACGCCCTGCTCTGCCTTGCAGACACGCCGCCGGCCGGTCGCGACGTCGCATGGGCGGTCAAGCAGGCGGCCACCGTGGCGATGGACACCCTCTACCGCTTCGACCGCATGAAGAGCGCGCCCGAGCGCCTCACGCAGGCGCTGCGTTCGATCGCCTTGCGCACAGGCTCGCGCGAGGCCGCCGCGGCGAGCGTAGCGCTCGAGCAGGGCGTGGCGATCGGCCACGGCATGGGCCTCGCCCGCGACCTGGGCAACCTGCCCCCCAACGTCTGCACCCCGTCCTACCTCGCCAACGAGGCCGCCTCGCTCGCGCGCAGCCATCGGCTGGGGCTCGAAGTGCTCGACCAGAAGGCCATGCAACGGCTGGGCATGGGGGCGCTGCTGGCGGTGGCGCGCGGCAGTCGCGAGCCGCCACGGCTGATCAGCCTCACCTACCGCGGGGCGGGTCGCCGCGACGCGCCGGTGGTGATGATCGGCAAGGGCATCACGTTCGACACCGGCGGCATCTCGCTCAAGCCGGCGGCCGAGATGGACGAGATGAAGTTCGACATGTGCGGCGCGGCTGGCGTGCTGGGCGCGATCAAGGCCGCCGCGATGATGCGCCTGCCGCTCAACGTCGTGGCGATGGTGCCGGCGACCGAGAACATGCCCGGTGGCCAGGCGACCCGACCCGGCGACATCGTGACCACGATGTCCGGCCAGACGGTGGAGATCCTCAACACCGATGCCGAGGGGCGGTTGATCCTGTGCGACGCGATGACCTACGCCGAGCGTCTGAAGCCGGCGGCGGTGATCGACGTGGCCACCCTCACCGGCGCCTGCGTGATCGCGCTCGGTCACGTGGCCTCGGGGTTGTGGGCGAACGACGACGCGCTGGCCAGCGAGGTGCTCGATGCCGGGCAGCGCGCGTGGGACCGGGCCTGGCGGCTGCCGCTGTGGGAGGACTACCAGGAGCAGCTGCGCAGCAACTTCGCCGACTTCGCGAACATCGGTGGGCGCCCGGCCGGCAGCATCACCGCCGCCTGCTACCTCGCGCGCTTCGCGCGCAAGTACCCCTGGGCGCACCTGGACATCGCCGGAGTGGCCTGGCGAAGCGGACGCGAGAAGGGGGCAACCGGACGACCGGTGCCGCTGCTCGCCGAACTGCTGATCGCCCGCGCAGGGCTCGCCGCCAGCGGGTCGCGCCGCCCGCGACGATGACGCGAGTCGACTTCTACGTGAATGTGCCCGACCGGGCCGCCTTCGCCTGCACGATCGCAGCCCGGGCGGTGGCGGCGGGCAACCGTGCGCTGGTGCTCACGGCCGACGCGAACGAGACGGTGCGGGTCGACCGGATGATGTGGTGCCAGCCGGCACTGGGCTTCATTCCCCATGTCCGGGCCCACCACCGGCTCGCGGGCGAGACCCCGGTGATCGTCGATCACGTCACCGATCCGCTGCCGGTCGACGAACTGCTGGTGAACCTCACCGACGAGGTGCCGGTAGCCTTCTCGCGCTTCACGCGCCTGATCGAGATCGTGTCGACCGACGACGCCGACCGGCAGCGTGCGCGGCTGCGCTGGCGCCACTACAGCGAGCGCGGCTATCCGCTGCAGAGCCACGACATGGCCGCGCACGCCGCGGCGAGTGCCCGGCCGCGACGCGCCGCGAGCCGCCCCGCGGACGCTGCCGAATGAGCCAGCCGGACGACGCATCGCGGCGCCCCGATGAGCGCGCGCCGGTGCTCGACAAGCTCGAGGCGCTGCTCGCGCGCCAGCGGGTCACGCCTGCAGCGCCTCCGGCACGGCCGCCAGTGGCCCCCGCGCCTCCGACCGCCTCGTCCCCGCCCCCCGCGCCGCGCGTCCCCACAGCGGGCGCCGATGTCCCGCTGTTGAGCGAAGCGGTCGGGCTTCCGCTCGACCTCGGCGTCGGCCCGACCGCCCCGGGCGTGCCGACGCTCACCGAGGCCCTGCCCGACCGACTCGCACCCGGGGCCGCCCGCC
>JBIPNU010000482.1:0-2858 GCA_044370615.1 Burkholderiales bacterium | reverse complement strand
AGTCCAGCTCGGTCGACAGGTAGTTCGGCTGCATCGCCGGCGCCTCGCGTGCATCCGCCGAGCGGATGCGCACATGGCCGCGCGAGGTCGGACGCAGCTGGCAGACCGACATCGTGAAGCCGGGCCAGTCGTGCGGCTTTGCGCCGGCCATGTCGGCCGAGAGCGTGGAGAAGTGGAACTGCACGTCGGGCGTGGCCGAGTGCGGCATCACCCGCGCGAACAGCCCACCCTGGTTGATTCCGATGGCGAGCGGTCCGGTGCGCCGCAGCGCCCACTCCATGCCCATGCGCAGCCTGCCCCACGCGGAGCGCAACTCGTCGTTGGTGGTGATCGGCTTGCGGCAGCGGAACATCACCCGAACCTGCAGGTGGTCCTGAAGGTTCTCGCCGACGGCCGGCAGCGCCCGCACCACCGGCACGCCATGCTGGCCGAGCAGGCCGGGATCGCCGATGCCGGAGAGCTGGAGCAACTGGGGCGACTGCAGCCCGCCTGCCGACAGGATCACCTCGCGACGGGCGCGCACCCGGATCCGGCGTCCCGCGCGCTCGTATTCCACGCCGCACGCGCGGGAGCCGTCGAACAGGACGCGCCGCGCGTGCGCATTCGTCTCGACGACGAGGTTCGGGCGGCCGCGCGAGGGGCGCAGGTAGGCGGTGGCCGTCGAGCAGCGCAGGCCGCGGTGGGTGGTGAGCTGGTAGTAGCCAGCGCCTTCCTGGCTCGCACCGTTGAAGTCGTCGGTGCGCGGGATGCCGGTCTCGGCAGCGCCCTCGATGAAGGCGTCGACCAGCTCGTGCGGACGACCGATGTCGGAGGCGCGCAGCGGCCCGTCGGCTCCGTGCAGTTCGCTCGCCCCGCGGCTGTTGCCCTCGCTGCGGAGGAAGTACGGCAGCACGCCGTCCCAGCCCCACCCGGGGCAGCCCTGTGCCGCCCAGGCGTCGTAGTCCTCGCGCTGCCCGCGGATGAAGATGAGGCCGTTGATCGAACTCGATCCGCCCAGGCCCTTGCCGCGAGGCCAGTAGATCTGCCGGCCGTTCATGCCCGGCTCGGGCTCGGTGCGGAACATCCAGTTCCAGCGGGGATTGAACATGGTCTTCGCGTAGCCGATCGGCACGTGGATCCACGGATACCAGTCGCGCGAGCCGGCCTCCAGCAGCAGCACGCGGTGCCGGCCGTCTTCCGAGAGCCGGCGGGCGAGCACGCAGCCGGCGGAGCCGGCGCCGACGATCACGTAGTCGTACAGGTCAGTCGAATCGGACACGACGGGTTACTCCGGGCGAAACCGCCGCGGATGGTGACACGGCCGTCCCGGGCGCACAAACCGGGACGGCTGCCACCGCCGCAGGCGGGGCGGGGCGGCCACCCGCCGGAAGGTGCGGCGTGTGGGCCGCCTTATGCGGCGTGCGGATATGCAAGCACGATCCCTTGCGAAGCGCCCGGTTTACCTGCTACGGTGCCGCCGGTTGAGAACAAGACAGGGCGCTAGCCGGGAGCACCGGTCTCGCCCGCCGCGGGCTCGTGCCTGCGGGGGCGAGACCGGTGGCGGACTCGGGCCGCGGGCGGGCGCAGCCACGGGTTGGCCTCGGGCATCGGCCCGGGCCGTCCCGCCATCACGTGATCAGGAGGAAGCCGCGATGTCCCATCAGCCCGACCAGCCTTCGCGCCGGTCATTCGTCGGCGCCGTCGGCGCCTCGCTTGCGCTCGGCGGCACGCTTGCCAGCGCCCCGTCCGGCGCGCAGACGCCCGCCTTCACCCAATGGGGCTGGCCGCAGCCCTATGACCGGGTATCGGACAAGTCGATCGCGTGGCTCAAGGAGCGTGGCTGGTGGCCGCTCACCGTGGCCTACCAGCCTCCGTGGTCCGGTCAGAACGCGATCTTCGCGGTGATGAACAACCAGCGCTTCCTGCAGGCGCGCGGGCTGGAGGCGAACTTCCAGACCTTCCCGTCGGGGCCGACCCTCAACGAGGTGTTCGTCTCGGGGCGCGCGCAGGTGGGCAATGGCGGCAACTTCCCGCTCAACACGCTGATCGACCGCAACGTCCCCACGCGGGTCATCGCCCTGATGTCGCCCAACCTGCGGCACCAGATGATCGTACCCAACGATTCCCCGCTGAAGACCATCACCGACCTGCGCGGCGGCAACCCGGCCACTCGCGAGCCCTGGGTCATCGGCATCGCGACCGGATCCTCGGCCGAGTTCTACCTGCAACTGTCGCTCGCCGCGAACAAGCTCGTCATCGGCAAGGACGTCACCTTCCGGAACATGCCGCCGCCCGAGCAGGCGCTGCTGCCCAAGGGCATCGATGCGATCGTGCCCTGGGATTTCACCAACAGCCTGGTGATCAACGAGCGCAAGACCGGCCGGCCGATCGACGTGCATTATCCGTACGTGATCTACCTCGGCGTCACCTACGTGCGCCAGGAACTGGTCGACAACGTGCCCGATGTCGTGCAGGCGATCTCGGATTCCATCGCCGAGGCGACGCTCTGGATCCGGCTGAGCCCGGATCGCGCGGTCGATGCGCTGCTCGCCGATCCGAACCTCAAGCTCGTGCCGCGCACGCTGCTCGCGCAGCAGATCGCCGAGTACAACAACCAGTTCAAGCCCACCTACCTGTATCCGCACACCGCCTTCTGGTTCCGCGAGAATGACCGTACGGTCAACTGGCTGTACGAGAACAAGCGGATGAAGACGCCGCTGCTCGAGAAGGAGTTCCAGACCGTTTTCCGGCCGGAGTTCATGGAGCGGACCTTCAACCGCCTCGGCTGGACCGTGCCGAAGCAGCCGCCGTTCATCCCGGCAGGGTGGAAAGGCACGGTTGGCCAGCCGCCGTATCCGCCCTATCTCACCTATCTCAAC
>JBIPNU010000092.1:0-7402 GCA_044370615.1 Burkholderiales bacterium | reverse complement strand
CGCCGCGCGTTTCCGGAACCTCGGCGAGATGCTCGCTTTTGCCCGCGCGAATCCGGGAAAGCTCAACTGGGGATCGTCGGGATCGGGAGGACCTCAGCACCTGACCGGTCTGCAGTTCATCAAGCTCACGCAGCTGTCGATGGTGCACGTGCCCTATCGCGGCAACGGACCGATGATCGCGGCGCTGAACTCGAACGAAATCCAGGTTGCGTTCGATACCCAGACACTGGTTGTCCCGCAGATCGAAGCGGGAAGACTGGTGCCGCTTGCACTCGCGAGCGACAGGCGCGCTGCGCGCCTTCCGCAGGTGCCTACCTTCAGGGAGGCGGGAATCGATCTCGCGATCCAGATCACCAACTTCGTGCTTGCACCCAAGGGGCTGCCAGCACCGATCCAGGCTGTCCTCAACCGGGAATTCGCCGCGGCACTCGCTGATCCCTCGGTGCGCGCACGGCTCGAGGCCCTCGGACATACCGTTCCCCTGCCAGCGGAGAACACGCCGCAGGCCGTGCGCCAGCACATCGACATGTTCCAGAGCACCTACAGCGCGCTGATCATCGAGATGGGCATCAAGGCAGAGTGAGGTGTCCGAAGTCGCAGCCCGCCCGCGGCAGCGCGATCGCACGATGGGCGGTTGGGCGCGCTTGCCCGGAGAGTGTCAGGTCCGGCAGTCCAGCCCCGGAAGGAGCCTCCAGCTAGAATCCATCGTCCCGTCCGGAGTTCCTGACGATGTCGCTACCCGCGCAACGAACCACCCTCGACACCGTGCTCGCGAAGCAGGACATCGCCGATCTTGCCCAGCGCTGGGGGCGCGCCCGCGACCAGGGCCGCTGGGACGATCTGGCGCGCACCTTCCATCCGGGCGGCACGATCAAGGTGATGTGGTTCGAGGGGCTGCACGAGGACTTCATTGCCGCCTCGGCGAGGCGTTTCGTGCCCGGGCGCGGAACCACCAAGCACTTCTTCGGGGTGTCGCTGGTCGAGGTCAACGGCGAGCGCGCGCTCTGCGAGACACCTGCCGCGCTCTCGCAGGCCGGGGAACTCCACGGCACGGCCTTCGCGTCGCTGTCCTTCCTGCGATTTCTCGACCGGGTCGAGCGCCGTGGCGGCGAGTGGCGCATCGTTCAGCGCAACGCCATCTACGAAGGCGACCGGTTCATGCCGGAGACCCCGGTCAAACTCGATCCAGCCATCCTCGATCTGTACGCGCCGCCGTTCAAGTACCTGGCCTATCGCCAGCACGTGGCTGGACTGCCGAGCGACCGCGACACCCCGATGGACGGCAGCGAGTCGCTCGTTCGGCTGATGGACGAGGCGCGCGAATGGCTGGGCGGTCGGTCCTGATCGCCTGCGGGCCGGGGCGTTCATCGCGATTCCTCCAGGGCTGATCGCGGGCCGGGGGCATGTTCGACCCGGTCGTGGCCTGGCGCCTGGCGAGCCGCAGCGAGCGGCATCCTGCCATGACCGGATGGCGGAGGAGATAGACGACCCTATCGCTAGGGCGCCTTGATGCCTGCCTCGCGGATCAGCTTCGTCCAGCGCGCGATCTCCGCGCGCACATAGGCTTCGGTGTCTGGCTGCGACATGTCGAGCACCCGGCCGCTGCCGTTCTCGAAGCGGCTCACCACGTCCGGCATCGCCATGGTCTTCTCGAACGCCGCGCGCAGGCGCGCCACGATCGGCTGGGGCGTATCCCGGCGCACGAACGGGCCGAACCACGTCTCCATCTCGAGTCGACCCACCCCGGTCTCGTTGACCGTGGGGACGTTGGGCAGGAAGGGCAGGCGGACGGCGCTGGACGTGGCAAACACCTTCACCGCGCCCTTCTCGATATGGGCGCGGGCGGTCTGCGTGTTGTCGAAGTAAAGGTCGAGACGGCCCCCAAGCAGGTCCTGATGCACCGCCGTAGCGCCCTTGTAGAAGATGCTGAGTGCGTCCACCTTCGTCTGGTTGAACAGCGCGACGGCTGCGACGTGCTGTCCGGTGCCGGGCGCACCACCGAAGGTCAGTTTGCCGGGATTCGCGCGACCGTACTCGATGACTTCCTTCAGCGTGTTCGCCGGCAGGTCGCGGCGGCCGATCAGCGTGTACGAATAGGACACCGCCAGCCCGATCGGGCGGAAGTCGTGCGGGTCGTAGCTGAGCGCAGCGTGCAATCCGGGGTTGAGGGCAATGTTGGAAAGTCCGCCGATCAGTACCGTATAGCCATCCGCCGGCGCCTTGGCCACCACCTCCGTGCCCCCGATGGTGCCCGCGATCGCCCTGTTCTCCACGATCATCTGGCCGCCCAGCAACGGTCCCATGCGCTCCGAGAGCACCCGGGCGGTCACGTCGAATCCGCCGCCCGGCAGCGACGGGACGATCACCCGGATCGGTTTCGAGGGCCAGCCCTGGGCACAGACGGACGCAGCCAGCAGCACGCCAGCGACAGCGCACAGGGCACGGGAGAGGGTGGATCGGTCCATGCGATATCCTCCAGGGAAGGGATTGCCGGGCAGCGACCAGTTCTCCCGGACTTGCGGGCGATCGTCTGTGCGACCTGCCGTGCATGATAAGTCTGCGCGCGATGTCCCGCGAGGCCGTGGGTGCTGCGCGAACCTGAGCCCTTTCCGACTGGATGGGTGATCGCAGCGACACTGGCGCGGGCGGTATCGCGTGAAGCACTCGAACCCTTTCGGTGCCGAGCGTCCTGCTCGCCGGCCGGATGCCTGCTGTCCGCGTCGATCGTTGCCGACCGCAACGCTTTACACTGCCGCTCGGGTTCTCCGGGCTTTTCGCACCCACGCCAAGTCTGCAGGTGCGCGGTTGTCGAACCACGGACGATGGAGCACGGGTCAGATGGACAACGAAGGTGGGCAGGGCGGCTACGGCGCTGCGGCATTGGGCCTCGGCGTCACGAAAGCGCTGGGGCGTTTCCTGGCCGAGTTGACATTCGAACAGCTTCCGGATCAGGTCGTCCACGAGGCGAGACGTGGGGTTCTCGATTGGCTCGGCTGCGCGCTGGCCGGCAGCGGACACGCCACGATCGGCATCCTGCTCGATACGCTCGCCGCCACCGGCTCCCCGGAGAGTGCCCGGGTGCTCGGACACGGCGGGCGGCGGCTGGGCCTGATGGACGCGGCGATCGCCAATGGACAGATGGGTCATCTGCTCGATTTCGACGACACCCACCTGGGCGGGGTGGTCCTGCATGCGTCCTCGCCGCTGCTCGCCGCGTTGCTGGCCCTGGCCGAGCAGCGTCCGGTGAGTGGTCGCGACCTGATCGTCGCGTACGCGTCGGGCTTCGAGGTCGGGGTGAGGGCAGGGCAGGGTGCTCCGGCGCATCACGAGGGCGGATGGCATCTGACCGGTACGCTCGGTACGCTGGCGGCGGGCGCCGGTTGCGCGCGACTGCTGGGGCTCGATGGAAAGCGGTTCACGCATGCGATCGGCATCGCCGGCACGCAGGCGGCCGGCATGCAGCAGAACCGGGGCACGATGTGCAAGTCGTTCCACGCGGGCAAGGCGGCCGCGTCGGGCGTGCTGGCGGCGCTGCTCGCGGAGCGCGGCTTCGACAGTTCGGAGGAGATCCTCGAAGGGCGTCGGGGCTTCATCCGCATCTACAGCGCGAGCGCCGAGCCCGAGCGGATCGCGGAGGGCCTGGGCGAGCGTTTCGAGCTGGCCCGCAACGGGTACAAGCCCTACGCCTGCGGAGTGCTGCTGCATCCGCTGATCGACGCGATGATCGCGGTGCGCGAACTCGCGGGGTTGCCTGCCGACGCGATCGATCATGTCGATCTGCAGGTGCATCCGCTGGCGGTGAAGATCACGGGCGTCGACGATCCGCAGTCCGGGCTGATGTCGAAGTTCAGCATCAACCACTCGGCCGCCGTGGCCTATCTGGACGGCACCGCCGGGATCGCGCAGTACACCGATGCCCGCGCCGCGGCACCCGACGTGCTTGCGTTTCGTCCGAAGGTGCGGGTGCGCACGGTCGAGGGGTTTCGCCGGGAACAGGCACAGGCCACGCTCGTCGCACGCGACGGTCGGCGGTACGAGGCACCCGTCGAATTCGCGTCGGGGACGGCGGAGAATCCCTTGTCCGATGCGGCCCTCGAGCGAAAGTTCCTTGGCAACGCCATGCAGGTGATGGGCGAGGACCGGGCCCGGGCGATCGCGCGCCAGGCATGGACGCTGGACGAACTGGCCGACGTGAGCGACCTGATCGAGCTGTGCGTGTGAACCGGCTCCGGCCCGGTGGATCGGGCGGTATTGCAACCCGCGGGTAGTCAGGCGACTGCGGGTGTAAGGGCAAGCAGGTCCACGAACGCGTGGACAGGCATCGCGTCGAGGTCGTGCGGCTGGTCGTAGAGTCCGAGCAGGCGGGAAGCCGCCGCCTGGGGCAGTACCCGGAGCGACTGCGCGAACTTGCGGCGCAAGGCGGGCAGGGCCTCGTGCCTGCGCACGGGATGCCCGAGCGGATACTCGCGCTCCACGCGCCCGGTGGAGGTGCCGTCGCGGAACACGATCTCGATCGAGTTGGCGCTGGTGCGACGGGTCGGATCGAAGAACCCCTCGGTGTAGGCCGGATCCTCGGTGACGCTCATCCTTGCGCGCAGCGCATCGATGCGTGGATCGGCGGCACGTGCGTCGCTGTAGTCGTCCGGGCCTACCTGCCCGTGCAGCAGCCCCAGCGCGACGATGTACTGGACGCAGTGGTCGCGATCGGCCGGGTTTCTCAGCACGCCGGTCTTGTCCATGATGCGCTTGAGCGAGCGGTGGCAACGCAGCTCGATGCGGTCGATCTCGTCGATGCGGTGGGCGACCCGTGGATGCAGCAGGAAGGCGCACTCGCCCGCGGTCTGGCCATGCATGCCGGCCGGCAGCAGCTTGAACATGCAGCGCTGGATCACGGCCTCGCCCAGCGGCGCTTCGAGACGCAGGCTGCCGCCGCCGAATCGGGCGGCTTCGAAGCCGAGATCCTTGGCCGACAGGATCCACGGGAATCCGGCCTCGCCGGCGACGACCATCAGCGCGATGCGCAGCGCGTCCTCGCTCGCTCGCGCGCAGGCCCAGTTCTTCCGCGATGCGATGTTGGGCGCATGCCGGATGGCCGAGAGCGTGGTGTCGACGAAGGCATGCGTGACCGCGTTGAACACCTGCTGGCGGGTTCCGCCGAGCAGTCGGGTGAGTACCGGTGCGACTGCGGCCTGCAGCAGCATCGGCTGGTCGATGCCGAACGCACGCCAGTCATTGCAGAAGCACAGCGCGCCCTGGATCTCGTAGACCCGCACCGCGGCATCGAGCAGGTCGGCCAGCGTCAGGGGTTGTCCGCCCTGCGCAGCGACGCGGCGGGATAGATGGTCGCCGAGCATCAGCAGCGCGGCCAGCCCGTCGGAGGGGTGCATCGTGAGGATGCCGTTGCACGCGTCGTTGTAGTCGAGCCAGCGGATCAGGGCTCCCAGGTCGAAGGTTGCCTTGGCCGGATCGAGCACGTGCGAGGTTCCCGGTACGCGGGCGCCTTGCGGGACGAGCGTTCCGGGAACGACCGGACCCAGCAGCCGCGTGCACTCCGGCTGGTGGAGTGCCTCCAGCGCGCAGGCGAGCGCATCGAACAGGCACAGTCGCGCCGCGGCGAGCGATGCCGAGTCGGTGATCCGGTAGTCGCTGACGTAGTCGGCGATGTCGGTCAGCAGCGCGTCGGGAGGGGGCGTCGGCGCGCCTTCGGGCACGGCCATCAGCGGGCCTCCAGGCCGATGGCCGTGATGAGGCGGCCGTTCTTGACGATCTCGTCCTCGTAGAAGCTCACGAACTCCGCGTGGGTGCTCCCGACCGGGTCGAGTCCCTGTGCGATCAGCTTCTTCGAGATGTCCGGATCGTGGACGATGCGGGTGACCTCGGCCTGCACCTTGAGGACGATGTCCTGCGGCGTGCGCCCGGGCATGAACACGCCGTACCAGTTCTCGTACGCGTAGCCCGGTACACCGGCCTCGGCGATGGTGGGCAGATGGGGCAGAGCAGGGGTACGCTTCGCCCCGAGCACGGCGAGTGCGCGCAGCTTTCCGCTCTCGAAGAACTGCCGCGTCGACACCACGCTGGCCATCGACAGCGAGACCCGTCCGCCGATGAGGTCGGTGATGCTGGGGGCCGTGCCCTTGTAGGGCACGTGCGCCATCTTTACCCCGGTCATCTGGCTGAACAACTCGGCGGCCAGATGCTGGCCGGTGCCGTTACCCGACGACGAGTACAGCAGATCGCCAGGACGCGCCTTGGCGAAGGCGATGAACTCGCGCACGTTCTTCACGGGTACCGACGGGTGGACGACCATCACCCCGGGCGAGATCACGGCCAGCGAAACCGGTACGATGTCCTTGCGTGGATCGTAGGACAGCTTCATCAGGCTGGGCGTGATCGCGACCCCGGAGGAGTTGGTCAGCATCGTGTAGCCGTCCGGGGCCGACCGGGCCAGGGCCTCGGTGGCCAGCGCGCCGCCGGCTCCGGGCCGGTTCTCCACGACGATCGGCTGCCCCCAGCGCTCGGACATCTTCTGGGCCAGTACCCGGCCGGTGGTGTCGACGCCTCCTCCCGGAGCCAGCGCGATCAGCATGCGCAGTGGTTTGGCGGGCCAGGGTGCCTGGGCGCAGGCAACGGTGCCCGCCAGTGCCAGCGATCCGGCGAGGGTCCCCGTCATCAGGCAACGGTGCGGTTCGATCATCCGGCTCTCCTCCTTCGTGTTCATGGCCCAGGCTTCGATGCCCGTCTCCGCCGGCTGCATCCGCCTGCAAGGCCACGCGCGGGCGACAGGCCCGAGGGTGGGCCGCCGGCACGGCGCGAGGCTCGGCGGCCTCGTCTGCGGCCGTGGCCCGCGGCACGCGACGCGCGATACAGGCCGGGGCGTGCGCACCTGCTGTCCGCCAGTGTAGCCGAGCGGCCCGGGTGCATGCCCCGGGGCCTCGCACCGGGACGTGCCGGCTGCGGCCACGCCAATCGCGCCCGTTGACGGGCCCGTCAGCGGGTGTCAGACTGAATCCACAAGATGGGAACCAGTCGGGCGCATCGCCCGGGACGGATCCCCGACCGGAGGAGGTGTGCATGCCCGTGCGACCGTGGTTTCGCTGTGGCCGTGTGGCCGCCGTAACGCTGGTGGGGTTCGGCCTGGTCCTTCCGTCATCGGCCTTCGCCCAGAAGTGGCCCGAACGCCCGATCCGGTTGATCGTGCCCTTCGTGGTCGGTGGCTCCTACGATCCGGTCGCGCGCGTGGTGTCGCAGTACCTCAGCGAGGACTTCGGCCAGCAGATCATCGTCGACAATCGCCCCGGGGCCAGCGGCATGATCGGCGCGGACATCCTCGCGCGCTCCAACCCGGATGGCTACACCATCGGCATGCTCGGCAACAACCACACCATCATCTCGGCCTTGCGCG
>JBIPNU010000402.1:0-3335 GCA_044370615.1 Burkholderiales bacterium | reverse complement strand
CTACGACCTGCTGAAGGACTTCGCGCCGATCAGCCGGGTAGGCGTGGTGGACAACGCCGTGGTGGTGCATCCCTCGGTCCCGGCGAAGACGCTCGCCGAATTCGTGGCGCTCGCGCGCGCGAACCCGGGCAAGTTCAACTACGGTTCGGGCGGGGCCGCCGGCACCACCCACTTCGGCGGCGAGCTGTTCAACTCGCTGGCCGGCACCAGGGTCGTCCACGTGCCCTACAAGGGCGGCGGTAGCGCGGTCGCGGGCATCGTCGCCGGCGAGGTGCACATGATGGTCATGAACATGATCAACGCCGACCCCCACATGCGCAACGGCCGGCTCCGGGGGCTGGCGATTGCCGCGAAGCAACGCCACCCGCTTGCGCCCAACATGCCCACGACCGCCGAGGCTGGACTGCCGGGGCTCGAGATGTCGCAGTGGTACGGCGTCCTGACGCCGGTGCGTACGCCCAAGACGGTCCTCGCGACCCTGGGCGGCGCGCTGCAGAAGCTATCGGGCCGTGAGGATGCGCGCGCGAAGATGGCCACGCAGGGGATCGCGATGTATTTCGAATCCCCGGGGGAGTTCGCGAAGTTCCTGCGCGAGGACATCGAACTCTATCGGCGGGTGGGACGGGAGGCGAACATCCGCCCCGACTGATCCGCCTCGGAGGCTGTCGGGCAGGTACCATGGCGCCCGCCGGCCGTTCGCCTGCCGCCGACAACCCCCGGGGGTCGCCGCAGCGGATTTTTCGGCCGCTGCTGCCTTCCCGGTCGTACAGGCGTGCGAAGACGCGCGCCGGCCGTCCCCGGCGCGTGGGGTCCCGACTACGCGCCGCGGGGATGCGCCTGTCGTGATGCGCGGGAGCACGGAGCGGCGGCTTACCGCGGCAGCGCGTCGATCAGCGCCTGCACGCGCGCGGGCAGTTCGGGCCAGCGCAGGATGTCCTGGTGATCGTGGTCCGCGACTTCCTCGAAGCGGGCGGATACGCCGCGCGCGGCGGCCGCCTGTGCCCAGCGCTGCGCGAAGATCGGCAGCGTGTTGTCGTCGCGCGCTCCAGTCGCGGCAAGCACCGGGGTGCTCGTCGGGATGCCGGATACGAACGTGAGCGGGTTCAGGCTGGCCGACCACGGACGATAGGGCTGGCCGCGTTGGGCGCTCCGGTGCATCCGCCACGGGGGAACGTCGCAGGGGCATCCCAGCAGGAGCGCGGCGTCGGCGGCGTCGGGGTGCTGCCCGAGCACCAGCGCCGCGGTGGCGGCACCGCCGGAGTGGCCGACCAGCAGGAGGCGGCGGGGCTGCAGTTCGCGGCGCAGCACCGCCAGCGCGCCCGCCACCCGGGCGATGTTGCCCGTGGTGTAGTCGTCGTCCTGCGGATTGGCGTAGCCGCTGGAAGATCCGGCGGGAGATCGGTAGCCCGGACGAACAATGAAAAGCACGGTCCGGTCCTCACCGACCAGCGATTGCCCGACCCGTCGCCAGCCGTCCACGTGTCGCTGCTCGAGTTCGCCGCCCCGGTCACCGTGAAGCATGACGATCAGCGTCCGCGACTGCACGTTGCGCGGCCCGATGGGGACCAAGGCGAGGCAACCCGACCGCTGATCGGACACCCGGCGCTCGGCGGGCAGGTCGGTGCAGGGCTGGGCGGTAGCGAGGCTCATGTCGAAGAGGACGCTCGCCCCCAGCAGGGCCCCCGACAGGAGGACTGAAGCACGCATGAAGGCACCTCTCCGGCAGTGCCGATCGGTTCGCGCAGGCCGCCAGTATATCCAGCCTGCGGGCGCTTGCCGCCGACGCGGCGGGCGCTGCGCGGCCGACGTCGCGTGCTCGCGCTCAGGGGACCTGATCCCGGAGGCATCCCGCGCCGTCGGGCCGAGTGCACGCGGCGGCGCGGTCAGGCGAGGGCGCTCGCGATCACGACCTGGCGCGCGAGCGTCCGGTCCGCACCGGCCTGCTCCGCATCCTCGATCGCTGCCGATGTCGCGATCGCACGGGCACGGCGGGCGATGCGCGACGCGGCCCCGACTCGCTCGTCGGGGGCAGGGGTCTGCCTGAATCACGGCGACCGCTCGGGCCCCGGTGCGTGGCGGGGCTGAACCATCGTGCAGGTGTCGGCCGGGCTTCGGATGGGCATAGTTACCGCGGTCGCAGGTTCGCCGGTCCGAGGAGGCCAGGGCGAGCGGGAGTCGGGCCATCGAATCGAGTCCTGGCGCTCGTTGGCAAGTGCGCGATCAGCGGGCGCGGTCGATGCCGAAAAGGTGCCGGTCGCGCGCGGGGCCGAGGTCGGGCCGGTGCCGGCGGTGGGCTGTCTGTCCGGGGAGGGATCATGAAGACGTTCAAGCGAGTTGCGGGAGTGATGGTCGCGGCGATCGTCGCGCTGGGTGCCGCGCCCGGCCACGCGCAGCTCACGCTGCCACGCGACGCCTGGCGCTTCGAGGCCACCCCCTATCTCTGGCTGGCCGGCATCAAGGGCGAGTTCGGTGATGGTTCGATCGCCGGGGCTCCTCCGCGCGTCGATGCGTCGTTCGACAGCCTGCTCAGCCGGCTCGACATGGCGTTCATGGGCACGCTCGAGGCCCGACGCGATCGCTGGAGCCTGTTCGGCGACGTGATCTACCTGAGTTTCTCCGACAGCGTGGGAATCAAGCTGGCGCCTGGGCTCGCGACGCCCGGGGCACGCTTCGATGCCTCGCTCAGCGGGTCCGTGCTGTCGGCGGGGGGCACCTGGCGGCTGTCGGAGGGAACAACCACGACCGACCTCGTGGGCGGCCTGCGCCACTATTCGCTCGACCCCAGCGTCGACGTGACCTCCGGTCCCGTGCAGCGGCGGCTCAACCCGGCGCGCGACTGGACCGATCCGGTGATCGGATTCCGCGTGCGTCAGTCGGTGTCGGATCGCTGGAGCCTCCTTGGCTATGCCGATCTGGGCGGCTTCGGACTCGGATCACGGCTGAGCTACCAGTTCCACGCCGGGGCCGAGTACGCGTTCTCGAAGACCTACTCGGGACGGATCGGCTACCGGCAGCTCCACGTCGATTACGAGGACGGCTCGACCCGCATCAACCTCACCTTCGGCGGCTTGATGTTCGGCGTGGGTATACGCTGGTAGACGCACGCGTACCGGTGCTCGGCGGGGACACGCCAAGCGACGAAGCCCTCGGTTCCCAGCTCGCGGCCAGAGCGTCGTTCACTCGCGGGACGACGATCCGTCGGCGTCGACCTCTCGCCTGCGCTCGAGTCGCATGGCGTGGAGGCGGCGGACATCGTCGATGCGATCGGCGGCGCGTGCCTCGCCCGGCACGGCACCTCCCGCATCCCGCCCAGCGCGGCGACGGCGATCGCGGGT
>JBIPNU010000479.1:0-2861 GCA_044370615.1 Burkholderiales bacterium | reverse complement strand
ATCGGTTCCCTGACCTGCTGACCGGGCAGGAGGTTCCTCTCTGCCGGTTCGCCGGCAGGGTGCTGCTGGTGGTCAACACGGCCAGCCACTGCGGCTTCACGCGCCAGTACGAGCAGCTCGAGGCGGTGCACCGGCGCTACGCCTCGCGCGGTCTGGTTGTCATGGGCTTCCCGTCCAACGACTTCGGCCAGCAGGAGCCGGGCAGCAGCCGGGAGATCGCGGAGTTCTGCAAGGCGAATTTCGGCGTTTCTTTCCAGATGTTCGAGCGCATGCCGGTGTCGGGGCGTTCGGCCAACCCGTTTCACGCCCAGCTTGCGCAGCGGACCGGACAGTCCCCCCGCTGGAACTTCCACAAGTACCTGATCGACCGGCGCGCCGAGGCAGTGCGCTCGTTCGAGACCCAGATCCGCCCCGACGACCCGCGGGTGCTGAGGGAAATCGACCGGATGCTGGGCGAGCCTGCGTCCGCCTGATCGCCCGCCTGCCCGCGACCGGCGGTCTCGCGATCTGCCGGCCACGGCCTGCGAGTCCTGCAGGCTGACCCGGCCGCGGCGGAGCCGGCCCCGGCCATGTCCGTGACGCTTTCCCGGCCGGGGCGGGGACGCTACCCTCACGCCTCCCGGCGAGGCCCCGACCGGGTTCGGCGGCCTCCGCGTCGCCGCGCCCGCGGCCCCAGACCTTCCGCTTGCCCCCTGAGGAGTCTCCGATGGACCAGACCACGCCTTCCGGTTATCCCGAACTCTCGCTGCTGATCGACGGACAGTTCATCGCCGGAGGCGGTCGCCCCGAGCAGGATGTCCTGGATCCGGCGACCGGCAAGGCCTTCGCCCGCCTGCCGCACGCCACCCGCGAGGATCTCGACGCGGCGCTGGCGGCTGCCGATCGCGCGTTCCAGACCTGGCGCCGGTCCTCGCCTGTGGAGCGCGCCCGGGTGCTGCGCCGCGCCGCGGAGCTGATTCGCGAGCGCGCGCCGGAGATTGCCCGCGGCATCGTGCTCGACATGGGTAAGCCGTACGCCGAAGCGCTCGCGGAGGTGAACGGCGGGGCGGAGCACGCCGAATGGCATGCCGAGGAATGCCGCCGCATCTACGGGCGGGTGATCCCGCCGCGGGTCGATGGCGTGCGCCAGCTGGTCATGCGCGAGCCGATCGGCGTGTGCGCGGCCTTCACGCCGTGGAACTTCCCGTTCAATCAGGCGATCCGCAAGGTGGTCGCAGCGCTGGGCGCGGGCTGCACGCTGGTGCTCAAGGGGCCGGAGGACGCGCCCAGCGCGGTGGTCGCGCTCGGTCGCATCTTCGTCGATGCCGGCCTGCCGGCCGGGTGCCTGAACCTGGTCTGGGGCGTACCCGCGGAGGTCTCCGACTACCTGATCCGCTCGCCGATCGTGCGCAAGGTGTCCTTCACCGGCTCTGTGCCGGTCGGCAAGCAGCTCGCCGCGCTTGCCGGGTCGCTGATGAAGCGCTGCACGATGGAACTGGGCGGGCATTCGCCGGCGATCGTGTTCGATGACGCCGACGTGGATCGCGCGGCGGAGATGCTGGCGGGACTCAAGTACCGCAACGCGGGCCAGGTGTGCGTGTCGCCCTCGCGCATGTACGTGCACGAGAAGGCCTACGACCGCTTCGTGTCCACGTTCACCGACGCGGTCGCGAGGCTGAAGGTCGGGAACGGGCTGGAGAAGGACACGCGGATGGGTCCGCTCGCGCACGAGCGTCGCGTGCCGACGATGCAGGCCTTCGTCGACGACGCCGACCGGCGCGGCGCGAAGGTGCTGGTGGGCGGCAGCACGATCGGCGAGGCGGGAAACTTCTTCGCGCCCACCGTGGTCACCGACGTGCCCGACGACGCGCGGCTGATGACCCAGGAGCCGTTTGGTCCGATCGCGCCGATCGTGCGCTTCAGCGAGTTCGACGAAGTCGTGCGCCGCGCCAACAGCCTGCCCTACGGGCTGGCGTCCTATGCGTTCACCCGCTCGACCCGCAACGCCACGGCGATCTCCAACGCGCTGGAAGCCGGCATGGTCAACATCAACCACTTCGGCATCGCGCTGGCCGAGACCCCGTTCGGCGGCATCAAGGACAGCGGCTATGGCAGCGAGGGCGGGGCGGAGACCTTCGATGGCTATCTCGTCACCAAGTTCGTGACCCAGCTCAACTGACGCCCAACAGGGGGCAGGGCGGCGATGCGCATCGCGATCCTCGACGACTATCTCGACGCGGTAGCCTCGCTGCAGGCCTTCGGCCGGCTCGCCGGCCACGCGGCGGTGGTGTTCACCGACCGCGAGCAGGACCGCGACCGTCTCGCGCAGAGGCTCGCGCCCTTCGAGGCGCTGGTGCTCACGCGCGAGCGCACCCGCATCGACGCGGCGCTGCTCGAGCGCCTGCCGGCGCTGCGCGTGATCAGCCAGACCGGCGTGATCCCGCACATCGACGTCGCCGCCTGCACGGCAAGGGGCGTGGCGGTGTGCACGGTGCGTACCGGCGACTCGACCACGACGGCCGAACTCACCTGGGGCCTGGTGCTCGCCTCGATGCGCTACATCCCCCAGGAGCTGCAGGCCCTGCGGGCGGGGCGATGGCAGACGCGGTTGGGGCGCGGGGTGGGTGGCCTCACGCTGGGCATCCTCGGCTACGGGGGCATTGGCGCGCTGGTGGCCGGCTACGGTCGCGCGTTCAACATGCGCGTGCTGGCGTGGGGGCGCGAGGGCAGCCTCTCTCGCGCCCGCGCCGACGGGGTGGAGGTGGCCGCCTCGCAGCGCGACCTGTTCGAGCGCAGCGACGTGCTGAGCGTGCACTTGCGGATGCTGCCTCAGACCGAGGGGCTGGTCACTGCGGGCGACCTTGCGGCGATGAAGCCCGACG
>JBIPNU010000477.1:0-2863 GCA_044370615.1 Burkholderiales bacterium | reverse complement strand
GGCTGTGGCCCCACGACAAGCGCGCCCTGATCGAGGCGATGGCAGCCGTGGTGCTGCATGACCGGCAGGTGCTGTCCGCCGAAGCGGATCTGTTGCGCACTGCCTGCGCGGTGCTGCATTGCCCGCTACCGTTGCTCGACGACGGGCATTGACGATTCGGGGACAGGCGGCTGTCGCCGGCTTCTCGCGCGCCCGGCAGCCCCCGGGTCCCGCGCGGTTCGCGCGGGTGCCCCGCGCATGCAGCGCATCCCGGGCGCGCGCAGTCGACGCCCACGCGCGCGAGGCCTGAACATCCAGGACGTCGCGCGCACGGTGCGTGCCGGTCGCGCGGGGTCATCGCGTCCACGCCGAGCGATCGACCTGCCGGGGCGTGCGAGTCGCGCCCGGCGGGCGGCTGGCCGCGTGCGCGCGACCGTGGCAGCATCGCGCCGGTCTTCATCGTTCCCGGAGTCCCGACATGGCCCGCACCGCGCTGCTCGTGCTCGATGTACAGAACGAACTGGTCGATCCCGCCGGCAAGGTGGGTTCGGGCGGATTCGCGCAGGTGGTCGATGCGCGTGGCCTCGTGCCGCGTATCGCGTCCGTGATTGCCGAGATGCGTTCGCGCGAACTGCCGGTGGTGTACGTACGCGTCGGGTTCCGGGCCGACTACGCCGATGCGATCAGCCGTTCCGCCCGGCTGGCCCACCTCCGGGAAAAGCAGGCGATCGTGATCGGCACCTGGGGCCTGGACTTCCCCGAGGCCATTGCGCCGCGGCCGGGCGACATGGTCTACACCAAGCGCGCGGTGAGTCCCTTCCGCGACACCGGGCTGGAGACCTGGCTTCATCGGAACGGCGTCGACACGCTCGCGCTCTGCGGGGTGTACACGCACATGGTGGTCGACAGCGCCGCACGCCACGCCGACGACGCCGGGTTCGTGGTGAAGGTGCTGGAGGACTGCTGCGCCAGCCCCGATCCCGAACTGCATCGCATGGAATGCGAGAAGATCCTGCCGCTGTTCGGCACGGTGATGTCGGCGCGAACGTTCATCGAATCGCTCTGAAGCCGGCGGCGACGGCCCTCGCGCCTGCCCTGCTCGAGCGGCCCGAAGGCTTGCGCAGTCGAGTCGCGGGAGGCATGCCGATCCGACCGCGCTCGCCGGTTCGATCGTGGCGTCCGGAACGCGTTCGGAGCGACGGGTTCTTTCGGCAGGCCCGGGGGCCGTGGCGGGCGCGCGGCGAGCCAGGCCGATCAGAGCCGGCGGATGCCGGCGGAGCGGATCACGCCCTCCCAGTTGCCGATCTCGCGCTTCAGGTGCGCGGCAAACTCCCCGGGCGTGCTGAGCCAGGGGTCCAGGCCGCGCGCCTCCAGTTGCGCGCGCATCTCGGCGGCGCCGACGACCGCATGGATGTCCGCGTTCAGGCGCCGCACCAGCGCCGCGGGGGTGGCGGCGGGCGCCACGATGCCCACCCAGGCCGAGGTCTCGAGTCCCCGGACACCGGCCTCGGTGAAGGTGGGCGCCTCGGGCAGCGAGCGGGTCCGCTGCGGGGTGGTGACCGCGAGCGCGCGTACCTTGCCGGCCTGCAGCTGCGGCAGCGCAACCGACAGGTTGGCGAAGGTGGCCTGCACCTCGCCGACGAGTACCGCGGTGAGCGCCGGACCGCCGCCCTTGTAGGGCACGTGCACCATGCGGATGCCGGAGCGGGCGAGGAACAGCTCGGCCACGAGGTGGGCGGAGCTGCCCTCGCCGAAGGACGAGTAGGTGAGCCGCTCCGGGGCTGCGCGGGCTGCGGCGACGAACTCCGGCACCGTCCGTGGCCCGAACTGCAGGGAGGTCACCAGCACGTAGGGCGCGGTGGCGATCAGCGACACGGGCGCGAAGTCGCGCAGCACGTCGAAGGGCAGCTTCGCGTACAGGCTGGCATTGCTGCCCAGCGTGCTGCTGGAGCCGACCAGCAGCGTGTGCCCGTCCGGATTGGCGCGCGCGCCCCGTTCGGTGCCGAGGTTGCCGCCGGCGCCGGCGCGGTTGTCGACCACGACCGGAACCCCCCAGCGATCCTGCAGGCGGGTGCCGACCAGCCTCGCGACGATGTCGTTCACGCCTGCGGGCGCGAAGGGCACGATCAGCCGCACCGGCCGGACCGGGAAGGTCACCGCGGGGTTCTGGGCCTGGGCGAATGCGGCGCAGGCCCCGGAGCCGGCCATCAGCGCCAGCCCTGCTCGCACCCAGACCCGAGCACGGGCTCGTGCGCGCACCCCGGAGAACCGGGGACGGCCTGGCCGCACGCCGCTGGCGGGCGCGGCGACATCGTCGGCCGTCGAGCGCGCGGAGGTGGGCGCGTTGACCCTGGTGTCGGTGGAAGGATGCCGGCTTTCGATCGGGATTCGGGCGCTTCGGGTACGGATCATCACGGGCTTCCGGGCTTGGGGGGCGTGGATGCCGCGCGCAGGCCGACAGGGCTCGCGAGCGGACTGGCCATGGCGGACCATAGACCCAATGCCGCGCATTCGCCACCCTGTCTGCGCGCAGGTCTGCCCCGGGGCGGCGGTCGCCCCGGGGGGTTGTTGGTATAGTCGCGCCGAAGCAGCGCGATCCCCGTCGCAGTCGGTCCACCCGTGGCTGTCGCCGAGCGGCCGGTCGGGTCCCACGGCAGGTGTGTACCTCGAATCGCACGCCGCGGTGGCAGTGGGTTGCTCCTCTTCACTCGCAGGACATGCGATGGATTCCTTCGAACAGGCTCGCCGCGGTTTCCTGGATGGTCTGGCCTGCCTCGGCTCGGGCGATCCGGTCGGCGCCGAGCGCTGTTTCCGGGCATCGCTCGGCCATCTGCCGGATCGTCCCTCCACGCTCACCAACCTCTCGGGGGGCGCGGGGGCGGCG
>JBIPNU010000034.1:0-10756 GCA_044370615.1 Burkholderiales bacterium | reverse complement strand
CCGTTCGGGGCCTACGGCTACAACCCCGAGGGCGTGCGCATCGGGCAGGACCGCTCCCGCGAGCGGCGCGCGGTGAAGGTGTGGGACCAGCGCGAGTTCCGCAACTTCGACGACCGGGTCGAACTGGGCACGCGCAACATCAAGGTGGCGCTGCGACGCCTGCGGCGCTTCGCGCGCGAGGGTGCCGCGACTGAACTCGACCTCGAGGGCACGATCGGCTCGACCGCGCGCAACGCCGGGTGGCTCGACCTGCGCCTGGTGCCCGAGCGCCACAACGCGGCGAAGGTGCTGCTGTTCCTCGACGTGGGCGGCTCGATGGACGACCACGTGCGGGTGGTGGAGGAGCTGTTCTCCGCGGCGCGCAGCGAGTTCCGCCATCTCGAGCAGTTCTACTTCCACAACTGCGTGTACGAGTCGGTGTGGCGGGACAACCGTCGCCGCTTCGACGAGCGCGAGCCGCTCTCCCGGGTGCTGCACCGCTTCCCGCACGACTACCGGCTGGTCATCGTGGGGGATGCGACGATGAGCCCCTACGAGATCACCCATGCGGGGGGCAGCGTCGAGCACAACAACGACGAGCCCGGAGCGGTCTGGCTGCAGCGCCTGCTCGATGTCTACAGCCGCGCGGTGTGGATCAATCCGCAGCCCGAGGCGCGATGGCAGTACCACGAGTCGATCGGGCTGGTACGCCAGCTGATGGGCGAGCGCATGGTGCCGCTCACCCTCGAGGGGCTGGAGCGTGCGATGCGTGCGCTCGCCCGGTAGCGCCGCCAGTCGGCCTCTCGCGCATTCGAGCCGCGCACGCCCTGTCCCACGGGCAACGTCGGCGCACGGTCCGGTGCCGAGAGGACGGGGAGCCGGGATGGCCGGTGCGGCGAAGTCGGGGAGGAGGCCCGGGGCCCGACGGGCTGCGGTCCAGGGCCCATGAGCGGAAACGGCCATCCCGGCTCCCCGTCCCGCACGCCCCGCGCAACCGCGTGCGCCGACCTGACCCCGCGCGTCACGCTCGCGGCAGCAGATCCAGCCCGGGCGCGAGAAAGCGTGCGGCGAACGCGTCGGCCGGCATCGGTCGACCGTTCACGTAGCCCTGGTACTCGTCGCAGCCCATCCGCCGCAGCCGTTCGAGCTGCTCGACCTGCTCGACGCCCTCGGCGACCACCCGCAGTCCGAGGTTGCGGCCGATCGCGACCACCGAGGAGGTGATGGCGGCATCGTCCGGATCGGTGCCGATGTCGCGCACGAAGGTGCGGTCGATCTTGAGCGCATCGAGCGGGAATTTCTTCAGGTAGGCGAGCGACGAGTAACCGGTTCCGAAGTCGTCGATGGCAACCTGTACCCCCATTTCGCCCAGCCGCCGCAGCAGGCGGACGTTCTCGTCGACCTGCTGCATGAGCAGGCTCTCGGTCACCTCGAGCTCCAGCGTGCCCGGCTCGAGCCGGCACTCCTCGAGCACCCGCCCGACCATCCGCACGAAGTCGCGCGAGAGCTGGCCGACCGACACGTTCACCCCCAGGCGCAGGCGCGGGTAGCCGAGGTCGAGCCACCGGCGCGCCTGTCGACAGGCGGCCTGCAGCACCCATTCGCCGATCGGCGTGATCAGGCCGCTGTCCTCCGCGATCCTGATGAAGGTGCCCGGGGCGAGCAGTCCCCGGGTCGGATGCCGCCAGCGCAGCAGCGCCTCCACGCCCACGGTTCGCCCGCCGGCGACGCTGACCTGCGGCTGGTAGTGCAGGTCGAACTCCTCGCGCTCGAGCGCCGCGCGAAGCGCGGTCTCGACCGTCAGGCGCTCGACCGCGCGCGCGTGCAGTTCGTTCGAGAAGTACTGGTAATGCGCGCGACCGCGCTCCTTGGCGTGGTACATCGCGGCGTCGGCGCTCTTCATGAGCGTCTGCGCGTCCTCGCCATCGGTCGGGTAGAAGCTGATGCCGATGCTGCAGGACGGCGAGAGCTGGTGCCCTTCCACCGTGCACGGACGCGAGAGCATCGCGAGGATCTTGCGCGCCACCTGCGCTGCACCTTGCGAATCGCGCAAGCCCTGCAGCAGCACGACGAACTCGTCGCCGCCGAGCCGGGCCAGGGTGTCCTCGGCCCGCACGCAGCGTGCGAGCCGCTGCGCCACCTGCTTGAGCATCTCGTCGCCGACGGCGTGGCCCAGCGAGTCGTTCACCGTCTTGAAGTGGTCCAGATCGATGAACAGCATCGCCAGCAGGGTCCCGTTGCGCGCGGCGGCGGCCATGCCCTGTTCGATGCGGTCCTGCAGCAGCAGGCGGTTGGGCAGTTCGGTGAGCGGATCGCGGGTGGCGAGGAAGCGGATGCGCTCGTGATCGGCGCGCCGCTCGGTGATGTCCTGGGTGACGCCGATCGCGCGCATCGCCTGGCCGGCGCGGTCGCGAACGACGGTCGCCTGCTCGTATACCCATCGCTGCGACCCGTCCGGCCGAACGATACGGAATTCGTGCATGTAGGACGTGCCCGAGGCAATGGCGCCATCGACGGCCGTTCGCACCCGGTCGCGGTCCTCCGGGTGGACATGCTGCCAGAAGGTTTCGGTGCGCCCGTCGAAGGTCTCGCGGGTGAGGCCGAAGATGCGCAGCGTCTCGTCGCTCCAGGTGAGGTCGCCCGAGCCGATGGCGGCCGACCAGCTGCCGATGCCGCCCATCGCCTGCGCCTGCGCGAGGAAGAGCCGGTGCTCGCGCAGCGACTCCTCCGCGAGCACGCGCTGGGTGATGTCGCGGTTCACGCTGACCTCGCCGAGGTGCTGCCCGTCCTCGTCGTAGAGCGGCGATACCGACACCTCGACATGCACCGAGCCGCCCGAGCGGGTTGCGCGGATGTCCTCCCAGGTGCCCGACTGCCGCGCCCGGATCCGCTCGGTGGTGCGCGCGATGCGCGCGCCGTCGGCGGTCGGCTCGACCAGCGCGGTGAAGTTGCGCCCGCGCACCTCGTCGGCGGTCCAGCCCAGCAACTGCTCGGCACCGCGGTTCCAGGTGACGATCCGGTTGTCGAGATCCTTGGTGACGATCGCATCCCGGCTCTGGTCGACGATCAGCGCAAGCTCGCGGTTGCGCGCCTCGGTCGCTCGCAGCGCTTCGGCCGCGCGCTCGCGCTCGGTGACATCGCGGGCGATGGAGATCTCGCCGATGTGACGGCCGCCCTCGTCGTGCAGCGGCGCCACCGTGACATCCAGATGCACCGGCGTTCCGTCGCGCCGGAAGCTCACCGCCTGCCAGGCGCCGGGCAGGCCCTGGCGCAGCCGGGCGATGCGCGCGGCGACCTGCGCGCCGGTCGAGGCCGGGCGGGCAAGCAGGGTCATGTTGCGGCCGATCGCCTCGGCCGCGCTCCAGCCGTACACCCGCTCGGCGGCCGGATTCCAGGACAGCACGACGTTGTCCAGGTCCTTGATCACGATCGAGTCGGTGCTCTGCTCGACCACCGCGGCCAACAGGCGGTTGCGCGCTTCGCTCTGGCGCAGCGCGCGCTCGGTGGCGAGCCGCGCCGAGATGTCGCGCGACACGCCGATGCCGCCGATCTGCGTGCCCTGGCTGTCATGCAGGGGCGAGAAGGACGTCTCGACCTCCATGCGCCGTCCGTGTCGGGCCTGCCGCGCTTCGACCCGGGTGAAGCGTCGCCCGGCGCGGATCTCGGCGACCGCGGCCACCACCTGCGCGTCGTCGGCGGCCGGGATGACCAGGCGGGTGAGGTTGCTGCCCACTGCCTCGGCCGAGGAATGTCCGTAGAGGGCGGCTGCGCCCGGATTCCACGCGATCACGACGTTGTCCATGTCGACGATCACGATCGCCTCGGAGCTCTGGTCGACGACCATCGACAGCAGCCGGTTGCGCGACTCGCTCTCGCGCAGCCGGCGTTCGGACACCACGCGCTGCGTGATGTCGCTGGAGATGCCGCGATAGCCGGTGAAGCGACCCTCGGCATCGAATACCGGGCGCCCGCTGATGGCGATGTGTCGCAGCGTGCCGTCGCGCGCGAACCGCGAGAGGACG
The DNA here is from genome assembly GCA_044370615.1 of Burkholderiales bacterium. GTDB lineage: Bacteria > Pseudomonadota > Gammaproteobacteria > Burkholderiales > CAIKXV01 > CAIKXV01. Next base: position 6,755 of record JBIPNU010000034.1, on the reverse strand, counting down.
AACTCGCGATACGGCTCGCGACGCTCGAGGGTGGCGCGGTGCTCGTCCCAGCCGCCGGGGCCGACCAGCCAGGGCAGATCCCAGCGTCGCTTGCCGATGTAGTCGGGGGACAGGAGGTCGCGGGTAGCCGACTCGTTGCCGCTGATCGAGGTGAAGCGGAACTGCGCGTCCTGTTCCCAGTACCAGTCCGAGGAGAACTCGATCAGGTCGCGGAAGCGCTCCTCGCTCGCGCGCAGCGCCTGCTCGGCGAGCCTGCGTTCGGTGACGTCCTCCAGCGCAGAGACCACGTACTCGACGCGGCCGTCGCGATCGCGCACCACTGCGGTGCGCACCCGTCCCCAGAACACGCTGCCGTCGCGCCGGACATAGCGCTTCTCGCGCACCAGCGACTCGGTCTCGCCGATCTCGAGGCGGCGCATGTTCTCCTCGCGCAGCGGGAGTTCGTCCGGGTGGTTGAGATCGCGCCAGCCGAGCGCCGCCAGTTCGTGGAACTCGTAGCCGAACAGTTCCACGAACCGGCGGTTCACCCGCAGCCAGCGTCCGTCGCTCTTCCAGTGCGCGAGCGCGAAGGGTGCCTGCTCGAAGGTCGCGCGGAAGCGCTCCTCGCTCGCCCGCAGCGACTCCTCGGCCTGCTTGCGGGCCGTGATGTCGCGCACGATCGCGAGGGTGCCAGGCGCCGTGCCGCCCGCCGCGCGCGTGAGGCTGGCCGTCACGTGGCCCCAGATCCAGTGGCCGTCGCGATGGCGGTAGCGTCGCTCCATCGAGAACGCCGGGATCTCGCCGCGCAGCAGCCGATCGCGCGCGCCCATGAACGCGGCCGCGTCATCCGGATGCAGCAGTCCACCGATCGGCAGTGCGAGGAAGCTCGCCTCGTCGTAGCCCAGCATCTCGCAGAAGCTGCGATTGACCCGCAGTCGCGTGCCGTCGGCAGCCATGTGGGTGATGCCCACGCCGGCGTCCTCGAAGGTGGCGCGGTAGAACTCCACGCTTTCGGGGAGCCCGCCGGCCGCGGACGCGTCGTCCCGGGCCTCGACCTCGAACAGCCAGAGCAGTGCCTGCGGCCGGCCGGTCGCATCGCGTACCGCGCACAGCGTGGCGGTCGCCTGCAGCCAGTCGCCGCCGCGGCGGCGCAGCCGCAGCCGCTGCTCGAGGCAGTCCGCCGCGCCGCTCGCCACCCGGGCGCGGGCGGCCGCGAGCGCCGGGAGGTCGTCCGGGTGGGGTTGGGCCGCGTGCGGCTCGGTAGCCAGTTCACGCTCGGACCAGCCGGTCATCCGCGCGAAGGCGGGGTTCGCGCGCAGGCGCTGGCCGTCCGGCGCCTCGACCAGCACGCCCTGCGCGCCCGCCTTCAGCAGCGCGTCGAGCAGCGCAGCCGCCGGCAGGTGCCCGGCGGCCAGCGGATCGGCCGCGGCGTAGGTGGGCGCACCCATGGCCGGATCAGCCGCCGCGCTCGCGACGGTTCGCCAGCGGAGGTGCCACCTTCAGCACCTCCTCGACCGTGGTGACGCCGGCGGCGACCTTCATCGCGCCGCTGATGCGCAGCGGTCGCATGCCGTCGCGCGCCGCCTGCTCGCCAAGCTCCTGCAGGTCGGCGCCGGTCTGGATCAGTCGACGCAGCGCCGGGGTGAGCAGCATCAGTTCGTACAGCCCGGTGCGCCCGCGATAGCCGGTCATCCGGCACTCGAGGCACCCGCGCGAGCGCCACACGCGGTCGGGTTTCTTCGCCTTCCAGGGCGACACCAGCAGGCTCCACGCCTCGTCGTCGAGCGGTGCCGGCTCCCGACAGTGCGGGCAGAGCGTGCGCACGAGGCGCTGCGCCATCACCCCCAGCACCGTGGCGTGCAGCAGGTAGGGCGGCATGCCGATGTCGAGCAGCCGGGTGATGGCCGAAGGCGCGTCGTTGGTGTGAAGGGTGGACAGCACCAGGTGGCCAGTGAGCGAGGCCTGGATCGCCATCTCGGCGGTTTCCTGGTCGCGGATCTCGCCCACCATGATGATGTCCGGGTCCTGGCGCAGCAGGGTACGGATGCCCGAGGCGAAGTCGAGTCCGATGTTGTGCTGGACCTGCATCTGGTTGAACGCGGGCTCGATCATCTCGATCGGGTCCTCCACCGTGCACACGTTCACCTCCTCGCTCGCCAGATGCTTGAGGGTGGAGTAGAGCGTGGTGGTCTTGCCCGACCCGGTCGGGCCGGTGACCAGCACGATGCCGTTGGGCGAGGTGACCATCGCGTTCCAGCGCGCGAGGTCCTCGTCGGAGAAGCCGAGGTCCTTGTAGTCGCGCAGCAGCACCTCGGGGTCGAAGATGCGCATCACCAGCTTCTCGCCGAAGGCGGTGGGCATGGTCGACAGGCGCAGCTCGACCTCCTGGTTCTCCGGCGACAGGGTCTTGATCCGGCCGTCCTGCGGGCGGCGCTTCTCGACCACGTCCATGCGCCCCAGCACCTTGATGCGGCTCACCATCGCGGCCATCACCGGCGTGGGCACCTGGTAGACCGGGTGCATCACCCCGTCGATGCGAAAGCGGATATTGCCCACGTCGCGACGGGGTTCGAGGTGGATGTCGCTCGCCCGCTGCTCGAAGGCGTAGTGCATGAGCCAGTCGGTGAGGGAGACGACATGTGCGTCGTTCGCGTCGAGGGAGCCCTTCTTGCCGAGCTGGACGAGTTGCTCGAAGTTGGCGAGCGCGGACATCGCTCCGCTCTGCGCGGCCGAGGCCCCCTTGACCGAGCGGGCGATCGAGTAGAACTCGACCAGATGGGTGCTGATGTCCGCCGGGCTGGCGATGACCCGCCGCAGCTCGCGCTTGAGCACGTGCCGCAGCTCCGGCTCCCATTCGCCCATGAACGGCTCGCAGGTGGCGAGCGTCACCTCCCGCGGCGTCACCGCCACCGGCAGGATGCGAAAGCGCGTGGCGTAGGCGTTGGACATCACCTGGGTGACGGCCGCGAAGTCGACCTTGAAGGGGTCGATCTTCAGGTAGGGCAGGCCGACCTTGCCGGCGAACCACTCGGTGAGCGAGTCCAGCCCGAGCAGCTTGCGTCCGGGGCGCGGATCCTTCCACTTCTGGTCGGCGACGATCACCAGCGGGTGCAGGTCGGAGCGGCTGAACCGTCCCCCGCGCAGCAGCGTCTCGGCCTGGCCGGCGTCGATGATGCCGTCGGCCTGCAGGTCGGCGACCACCGCGTCCAGCGTGACCCGGCTGCCGGGCGCAGTGGCGGCGAGGGTCGAGGCGGCCGGGTCGGCGGCGGGCGGCAGGGTAGTGGCGCTCATGGCAGTCAGTCGGGCAGTAGTCGCTTATCGGCCGGTCGTCGCCAGGCTTGAAGGGGATGCCGTCGAGGCGCTTCGCCGGGTGCGGTCAGTCGCCAGGCACCCATGACACGGTACCGGCCATGGTGCGCCGGCCGTCCGGGGCCGCCGCCCACAGGTGCGCCTGGCCGTTCATGGCCGACGCGTCGCCGTCCGGCTGGCCGTGCACCCGCAGCGGCGCGCCGGCGAAGGCCGGCGAGAGCGCGCGGTAGTCGAAGCGGGCAAGCCGGCGACCGGGCAGGCTGGCGACGGCCAGGTCAAGCAGCAGCGTGGCCTGCAGCGGACCGTGCACGACCAGCCCCGGATAGCCTTCCTCCCCGGTCACGTAGGGCCGGTCGTAGTGGATGCGATGCCCGTTGAAGGTCAGCGCCGAATAGCGGAAGAGCATCACCTCGTCGGGCGACCACTGTCGCTGCCAGTCACCGGGGCCGGTGGCTGCCGGTGCAGCCACCGGCGCGACGGCAGCGCCCGGAGCCGGCGCCTCGCGGTAGACGATGTCATGCTCCTCGACGATCGCCACGGCGCGCGCGCTGGCGACCGTGTGGCGCACCGTGACGAAGACCAGCGTGCCGCTGCGGCCGTGCTGGGGCTCGACCGCCACGATCTCGGAGGTGCGTGTCGCGCGGTCGCCCACGCGCAGCGGCGCGCGCCACTCGATGCGGCCTCCCGCCCACATGCGGCGGGGCAACGGCACCGGCGGCAGGAAGTCGCCGCGCCGGGCGTGCCCGTCGCGCGCGATCGCCGCCGCCGGCGTGGCTTCGAGGAAGTACAGCCAGTGCCAGGCCGGAGGGAGGATCTCGCCATCGGCAGGCTCGCCGCCGGGCTGGTCGAGTGTCGCGCGCATCGCGCGCACCGGCCATGCCCCGATGTGGTCGGTTTCCTCGCGCCTTCGCCCGGTCCAGGACCGGAAGGCCTCCAGGTCGCTCTCGCTCACGCCTCGCCCCTCGCCGCACCGCAGGCCCGGACACCACGTCCCCGACCTCGGGCCCATCTTATCCGCCCGCCCTCGAATCGGGTCAAGATCGACCGCTGGCAAGCGGGGCTATTGCGGGCGCGCGCCGCTCTCCTTCACGACCCGACCCCAGCGCTGGATGTCGGCGCGCAGGAAGCTTGTGAACTGCTCCGGAGTGGACCCGACGGTCCGGATGTCCATGTTGTCGAGCCGGTCACGCAACTCCGGGAGCCGCAGCGCGCGCATCGACTCCGCGTTGAGCCGCGTGATCACCTCGCGCGGCACCGCCGAGGGCGCGAGCAGCCCGTACCAGGTTGACGCCTCGAGCACCGGCCATCCCGACTCGATGACCGTCGGTACCTCCGCGAGCAGCGGTGAGCGGCGCTCGCTGGTCATGGCGATGCCGCGCAGCTTGCCGGTCTTCACCTGGGCGATCGCGTTGAGCGTGGTCACCACGCCCATCGAGACCTCGCCACTGAGCACCGCCGCGGCGACCTGCGGGGTACCCTTGTAGACGACGTGGGTCGCCTTGATCTTCGCCGCGCTCTGGAACAGTTCCACCCACAGGTAGGTGCCGGCGCCGGCCGACCCGATGGTCAGCTGCTCCGGCCGCGCGCGCGCGAGCGCGATGACCTCCTTCAGCGTGCGCGCCGGCAGCGACGGATGCACGGTGAGGAAGTAGGGCGCGGACCCGAGCAGGATGACCGGCGCGAAGTCGCGCATCAGGTCGTAGCCGAGCTTGTCGTAGAGGGTGACGCTGATCGCGTGCGAGCTGTTGCCCAGCAGCAGCATCTGGCCGTCGGGCGTGGCACGCGCCGCGATCTCGGCACCGAGGTTGCCGCCGGCTCCCGGCCGGTTTTCCACCACGACGGGCACGCCCAGCGCCGGCTGCAGCGCGTTGGCGAGCAGCCGGCCGACGGTGTCGTTGTTGCTGCCGGGGGCGAAGGGCACCATCATGCGGATCGGTCCTGCGGGCCAGCCCTGCGGCTGGGCGAGCGCAGGGGCGGCTGCGAAGAGCGCCAGCAGCAGCAGGCGGGCGCCGCGCGCGCGCGGGGAATCCGCGGCCGGTGCCGCGGGGCAGCGCCCGGGCAGGGGCAGGGGCTGGGGCTGGGTCTCGAGCGATGAGGTCTTCGGCATCGGGGTCCTCGCAGGGGTGTTGCCGGGGACGCTGGCAAGGCCCGTGCCAGCACGGTGAGGCGTCCGCCGCTCGGGCTGCAGGCGTGCGCGCGGACGCCCGTCCGTGCGCACGCCGATCAGTCGATGGTGGCGGCGCGGCGCACGCTCGCGAGCAGCGAACTCCTCATCAGGAAGGCCTTGTGCCGGGCAGGATCGGCTTCGGTCGCGCGCAGATCGTCCAGGCGTCGCGCCCGCGCGGCCGGATCCTTTTCCTCCAGTCGCTTCTTGTTGCTGATGGTCTGCTCCTGGATGAACTCCATGTTGAGCGTGCGGCGCCGGCGGTGGTAGCGGTCGAGCCGCTGCTCGTCCGCACCCTCGCGCGCGGCCTCCAGCGTGTCGACCAGTTCCATCGCGTCGTGGATGCCGCAGTTCAGGCCCAGTCCGCCGATCGGGTTGTTCAGGTGCGAGGCATCCCCCGCGAGGTAGATGCGCCCGACGCGGAAACGCTCGGCCACCCGCTGGTGCACGTTGTAGGTCTTGCGGTGCACGACCTGTTCCAGGCTGCAGGACGCGTCGATGCCGCGCAGGCGGGCGAGCACCGAGTCGTCGGCGAGCGCCTGCTCGTCGGACTCGGTCTCGCGGGTGGGCATTACCGCGCGCCAGCGACCCTGCATGTCGTCGCCCGCCACCCGGAACAGCATCGCCCACTCCTGGGTGCCGGCCATGTAGTTGCGGTAGCAGCAACCCAGCGAGCGCTCGAAGTCGTGCAGCGAGGTGAGCACGGTGAAGCGCTCGGGAAAGGTGTAGCCCTCGAAGGCGACCCCGAGCAGCTTGCGCACCGTGCTGCGCCCGCCGTCGGCTCCGATCAGGTAATCGCCCTCGATCGGGAAGGTCTCGCCGTCCCGGCGCACGGTGACCCGCACGCCGCGGTCGTCCTGGGCGGCGTCGAGCAATTCGGTGCCGAAGCTCCAGCTGCAGCCGGGAATCGCCGACAGCCTCGGCAGCACCATCTGCACCAGCTTGTGCTGTTCGGTCTGCACCGCATAGGGATAGGGCGTCTCGTCGCGCAGCAGCTCGTGGTCGAACTGCGCGACGCGGGTGCTGCTGTCGCGGTCCCAGAACTGGAAGTAGCGGCAGAGCAGGCCGCGCTCGATGAACTCGTCGACGAAGCCCAGCCGCGCGATGAACTCCAGCGTCGAGGGATGGGTGGTGGCCGCGCGGGGGTTGTCGTCGATTTCGCTGGCCGACTCGACCAGCGTGACCCGGAACCCGCGCTGCGCGCAGGCGAGCGCCGCCACCACGCCGGTGGGGCCGGCGCCGGCGACGATCACGTGCTGCGGCGCGGCCATCAGTGTCCCTCGCCCGACCAGGTCTGCACGAT
>JBIPNU010000476.1:0-2870 GCA_044370615.1 Burkholderiales bacterium | reverse complement strand
TCCCCCCCTCGCCCTCAGACGCGCTCGAGGATGTGCAGCCCGCGTACCCGGTCGATCAGGTAGATCAGCCCGCGCTCGTCGACGTACACGTCGTTCGCCTGAACGCGATCGCTGCCAGGCGGCGGGTCGGGCAGGAAGTACGCTGCCTCGCGCATCGCGTGCGGTCGCGAGATGTCGACGATGCGCAGCCCGTGCGCGAACCAGGTCACCGGGACCTCGGGGCCGACGATCCGCTCGACCGGCTGGTGGCAGCCGGTCATCGGAGGCTGGGCCTCGGTCGGCATGTCCTCGAGCTGGAAGCTGGAAAACTGCACCGGGTGGCGCTCGTCGGTGACGTCGACCAGCCACATGAAGGCCGCCGGATACGGCGGGCAGTCGGGCAGCCGCGCGACGTCCTCGTCGGAGACCAGCAGCATCTGCCGCCCGTCGATCGGGAACGGCACCTTCACCGCGGAGTGGGTGGGCCAGGGGAAGGGCGGGCTCCAGTCGAGGCCCGAGATGAAGCGTGGCTTCGACAGGTCGGAGACGTCGAGGATCGCGAAGCCGCCATGCCAGAGGCTCACGTTGAGCCGGTCTCCGTAGCGCAGCGCGTGGTGCACGCGGTGCGCCCAGCCCTCCCAGGACGGCACCTCGCCACCGGCCGTCCACTGCCCGGGGATCCACCAGCGCGACACCTCGACCGGATGCCGCGGGTCGGCCAGATCGAGCACCACCACGATGTTGCCGGCGTAGCCTTCCATGGTGGGCGACAGGTAGGCGTAGCGGCCATCGAAATCGAAGCGATGCACGCCGCTGGCCGGCCCACCGTCGGGCACGTGGGTGCAGTGCCAGTCGGCGATGTGTCGCGGCCGCCCGGGGTCGCTCACGTCATGGATGCGGATGCCTCCGCGCCAGCCCTCGGGCAGGCGCTCGCCGCGCACCACGCGGGAGGTGAGCGACTCCATGTTGCTCACCATCAGTCCGTTGCCTACCCGCACCTTGTGCGAGTGGGTGGCTGGTGGCATCGACAGCTCCGAGACGATCCGCGGATGCCGGGGATCGCGCACGTCGATGATGCTGGTGCCGTGCGGGTTGCGCATGTGACCCACGTACGCGAAGCCGCGCTCGACGACGACCTGGCCGCCTCCCGCGCAGTCGAGCCATGCCACCTGCCGGATGCCTTTCGTCTTCGCCATCTCGCCTTCTCCTGCCGTTGCCGGATGATCGGGGCTCCCGGTGGTCCGGGTACCTGCCGACCGCTACTGCGGGGGGATCCCCGCCTGCCGGATGACCTTCGCCCACTTCGCCTGCTCGCTGCGCAGGTAGGCGGCGAAGCTCTGGGCGCTGCTGCCGATGATCTCCGCGCCCTGGCCTGCGAGGCGCTCGCCGACCTCGGGCGTGCGCACCGCCTGGATGAGGTCGGCGCTCATGCGCGCGGCGACGGCCGACGGCACGCGCACCGGCGCGACGAACCCGAACCAGCCGGTCACCTCGAAACCGGGAAAGCCAGACTCGGCCACCGTGGGAATGTCGGGCGCGGAGGACAGTCGCCTGAGGCTGGTGGCCGCGATCGCGCGCACCTTGCCGGCGCGGATCTGCGGCATCGCGGCGACCGAGATGCTGAAGAGCGACTGCGACTGGCCAGCCATCACGTCGGCAAGCGCAGGACCCCCGCCCTTGAAGGGCACGTGGATCGCGCGGATGCCGGCGACCTGCTGGAAGAGCTCGAGCGCAAGATGCCCCGAACTGCCGCTGCCGGCCGACGCGAAGGCCAACTGGTCGGGTCGCGCCTTCGCCCACGCGACGAGCTCGGCCACCGTCCTCACCGGCAGCGACGGATGCACCACCAGGATGTTGGGCACCGCCATCGCGAGCGTGAGCGCCTGGAACTCGCGCAGCGGATCGTAGGGCACCTTCGCGTAGAGGCTGGTGTTGATCACGAAGCCGGCGTTGGCCAGCAGGAAGGTGTGCCCATCGGGATCGGCACGCGCGGTGAGTTCGGCGGCGATCATCCCGTTGGCGCCCGAGCGGTTGTCGACCAGCACCGGCTGGCCCCAGGCCTGGGACACCTGCGGCGCGACCAGGCGAGCGAGGATGTCCGAGGGGCCGGCCGGCGGGGAGGCGACGATCATGCGCACCGGTCGACTCGGCCAGCTCGGGGTCGCCGGTTGCGCGGCTGCAGCCGCGGCCGACATCAGGCAGGCCGCGACCAGCGGCAAGGCCGGCCCGGCATGGCGTCGCGCATCGATCATGGCTACTCCCTGGATCCGGCGCGCACAGGATTCGCCGGAAAAGCGCTATTGTCGCCGTATGAGCGACACACCGAAAGTGGTGCCGCTGTCCGAGCTGGCCGCGCGCGTACCCGACGGCGCCGTGCTGGGGCTGGGCGGCAGTTTCCTGCACCGCAGTCCGTTCGCCTTCGTGCGCGAACTCGTGCGCCAGGGCCGACGCGGCCTCGACGTGGTCAAACCCTCGCCCGGCTATGACGTCGACCTGCTGTGCCGCGCCGGCGCTGCCGCGCGAGTGCGCGCCGGCATCGTGGCGCTGGAGGGCAACCTCGGACTCGCGCGCCGGTTCCGCGCCGCGGTCGAGCGCCGCGAGACGGTGCACGAGGAGCACGGATGAATGACGCTTGTCTCGGGGCTGCGGGCCGCAGCCCAGGGCGTGCCCTTCATGCCGGTGGCCGGCGTGTTCGGCAGCGATCTCGCGCAGGCCAACGGCTGGCGCACGGTGCTCGACCCCTACACCGGGACCGAGGTCTACGCGATCCCCGCGGTGCGACCGGACGTGTCGGTCATCCATGCGGCCGAGGTCGACGCGGCCGGCAACGCGCGCGTCTACGGCACGCCGTTCTGGGACCATCCCCTCACCCGCGCGGCGCGACGGGTGCT